>JALWRR010000080.1:18949-44316 GCA_026993975.1 Promethearchaeati archaeon
TGGGTAATCCCTATACATAGGGCATTTCCTACATGTTTTCTCGTTTTTATAGACTCTTATAGAGGCTATCGTAGCATTTAGAAGCATGTACGTAAGGAATGTTAACATTACTCTAAAAAAGTATCTAAGAGGAAGATGCATTGGATATAGTAAAATAATTGAGTATAAGACACCTAGAGTTATCTTAGAGAATACCTTAGCTAATTTACTTCTCCCTAACATATTTAGGTAGTAAAGTACCTGTATAAGGATTAATGAGAGAACTATTGCTAGGATGAATGGATATATCATTTCCCAGAAGTTATCAAAAATATCTAGTAGTACAAGTATTATAACTACTGGCGTAGTGAAGAAACAGCCGATACAAAGCTTAACGCCTCTAATCTCAATATAATCATTCCTATAATACTCGCAGCTTGGGTGATGCGATAAAAGAAACTCTTTACTTATACTTATAAACTTCCGCGGTCTCTTTAGAATACATGTAATACAGAACTCTATCTCTTTTCGCTTATTCAAAATGAAACCACTCTCAAAAATAAAAAAGAGAGTAAATGAATAATTCTATGGACCAGGAGCAAAGAAAGGCATTGTTAATCCAGCAGCTAGTATTATACCTACGGCAATTAACACGGGTATAATTACTGATAGAATCCATGCTGCAATCGCTTTACCCCATGTATCGGTATGTCTGACTTTAATGACCCACCAAGCGATGATGCATCCTATTATTGGTATCATGTTGAGTATACCGTTGATGAGAGTAGTTATCATTACTGATCCAAAGCCTCTCTTTTCCTCAGGAACATCAACCATTTTTAGAGCTAGCCATAGGAAGAAAGCTCCTACAATCCAAACTATTAGAAAGATTATTGCAAGACCAATACCCATTGCGGCTAATCCGAGTTGCATTTTATTCACCAGTTATGATTATTTAAAATGTTTTAAAAAATTTCATATATTAGTTAAGAAAATGTGTTTAAAAAACTTTCTATCTTATTTAAAATCCTGAGTAAATAGGGTATGTATGCTAGAAATAACTAGTGATAAATAAACTACTTGGATTAATCTTTAATACCTTCAGGATTCTAATAACCTACTGTTACTAACTAAGTGATTGCGAGTGAGAACAATTTATGCAAGAAACTCAACGGAACAGCATAGTTTTAGTTTTAACAATAGTACTTAGTAATTTAGGTACCGCTCTATATGGAGCTATCTTTAGTGTCTATCTATATGAGCTCGGTGCATCATTCACAGAACTAGCTTTAATTTCTGCCTTACCTAACTTAGTAGCACTCCTATTAACTCGATTCTGGGGCATTGTGAGTGATGAGACACATGCAAGAAAACCATTTATCGCGTGGAGTAGATTCGTTACACCATTATTCATATTAGCGTATGGATTTGCGGAAAACGTTAAAGTAATAATTCTCCTCTTTATTATCGCTACCATATTATCTTCTCCAGGAGGCCCAGCATTTAACGCATTGATAACTACTATTGGTGGAAAACAGAGAAGAGGCCGTGCTTTAGGTTACTTTGTATCCTCTGGTACCTTAGGTTGGGCGCTTGGTAGTTTCTTATCCGCTTATCTCGTTAATTCATTCACCGTTAAATCTCTTTTCATCTTCTCTTCTCTAATCCTCTTTATATCCGCTATAATATTTGCCTCATTATATAGGGAGCACTATGACAGAAATTCATTTACGAGAAACATAATGGTTGACTCCCTTCATAAGGCTTATTCCATAAAGGAATTCATGGTTGATAAAGCGATATTACCTCTAGTTGGAGCAATGATGATATATAATATGGGTGTGGTAGCATTCTTCCAGATATTCATGATAAAATACTTTATAGTGATAAATAAGAATATGGCTCTATACGCTATTGTAGGCGGGATCTCAAGCATCTTATCTGCATTAGCTCCACCATTTTACGGATATATAGCTGATAGAGTTGGAATGAAGAAGCTTTTAGTAATAATGATGACTATTAGGACATTATACATGGCGCTTCTCGCTGTAATATGGGATCCATTCATACTAACTGTTCTTTGGGTTCTACCTATATGGGCTGGAGTTTTTCTGAGTTCGAGAGGATTAGCAACAGAGATACTTGGTGATGATAAAGCAGCTAGAGCACAAGGCACGTTCTCTATGGCATATCTAATCTCTGGTGTTATAGGGCCATTAATAGCTGGTCCTCTAGCCGATTACATTGGAGCTAGAGAGAATATAGCTCTAGCAACTCCAATATATTTATTTTCCATAATTCTGTGTTTATTCGCTGTTTTCCTGGTCTTATTTTTTGTTAAATCAGATAATGAAGGTGAGGTAAATGAGGTTTCTAATGTTATTGCCGTGCAATAAGTATGCTAGAGTTGGGAATTATTTCCTAGGAAACTATTGGAGAACGGCTGATAAGTGGAGAAAAAAACTGGGGGTTAATATTGTTTTGGGAGCTATTGATTGCATACCGATCTTCTGTAACGGGGAGATTGATGCAGTGGTTTTAGAGAATGAGATGCATAGAGTTGCTGGGTGCGATATATATCCTAGATATGATCCAGAGAAAATTAGGGTTATTTCTGAAGGTATCTATAACGGGTTATTGAGAATCCATGAACAGTTCGATAAAATAATAGTATTATTGAATGTTAGATTATATATAGAGGCGATGAAAGAAGCATTGACTCGATTACCACTAGGGATTAAGAGTAAAATCGATTTCGATTACATATATGGTTACCCAGGAAAATTCCAGAGAAAGCTAATTCTGAAACTTAAGGAAATAAGAAGACTTGGAGAGACAAATAAATAGTTCTTCCCATACATTGCTTCACGTTGTTCATTATCTCGAAAAACTATTCATATTATCTCTTTCTACCTTATATCTCAAATTTTAGGAATCATATCTTTTCGCAATAGGACCTTGAATGAGAAACCTATCTTGAAAACGCGATAGTTATGGTAATTCCATCGTATTCATTGTTGAAAAAGTATTTATTTTATAGAAACCTATATTTTAAGACAATAATTTAGTGTCGGTGTCATTTTGCCTAGAAAGAAAAAATCGAGTAAAGGGAAATCAGAAGAAGCCGCTAGAAGCGATAAAAAAGAAGAGAAAGCGCCAGAAACTAGCAATGACTCGAAAATAATCGAGGCTAGGAAGCTTCTAGAGGAGTTAAATATTCATGGAGAGGTAATTAAGGAGGAGAATAAAGTTAAAATCATTGTTGGTTCGTTACCAGATGCATTCAGGTTATATAGGCATGGTTTCTATAATGTAGAGGTAGATGAAAGCAAATCATTGATAAAGAGAAAGAAATAATAGAGATATTATTTTTAAGGCTGTGTAAGCGTTATTGTCATAGACCTATCTTTCTTCTACCAGAATCACTAATCGCGTTGCATAATATATCATTGCGTTTCTCTCTGCATCTCTCATAGATCCCTTCTGATAGATTCTCAATCAATTTTTGACTCAGCTTCGTTCTATAATGAGCTATTATTAATGGTTCAGGGTAACCAAGCTTGCTTATCGCTTTTAGATTTGATAAAAATTCACTCAGCTCACCTATATACTCGCTCAATTTTTCTGGGTAACTTAGCTGTATAACAAATTCTAGGAATTTCACGTATGTGATTTTATATTTACCGTAACCAGAATAGATTGTTGATATTAAGTCTCTAGCTATAATCGGTATCTCAATCTTCTCACCACTTATTTTAGAAATGAACCTTAATCTACGCTCATTAATAGGAGGAATCTCAATGAAATCGTTAAGAGTAAGATACTCATTTCTTTTTAACACGAAATCAAGAAGCGTGAGATCGTTAAATAATCCGAATATACCATACTTCTTTGATAATATGCGGCTCTCTGAATCCTTACTTATCCAGATAATGGGCTTCTTTAATGAATTAGCTTTCTCAATCAGCCTAGATAACGCCATTCCTGCGAAACTCTGCTCTAGAACACTGATTACATAGTGTTGAAATATTATTTTAGCACCTTCTGGAATAATATTCATGAATGATTCTAAGATCCTCTCAATCATCAAGTAATAATTAGAGAAAAATAGTTCAGCTGTTTTTAGCTCATTCATATTTCTTAATTCACTTATTTCTTCCTTTACTTTCTCAACCAATCTAAGCAGGATTTTAGCTCTTGACTCCTCATCAGGTATCAGATTCCTTAGATCTTCATAAAGAGGAAGAATTATCCTCATGGGATCTAGTAATACCGATGAGAAGGATCCATCTAGGAGAATGTAATCAACATTACTAGAATTCTCAAGAACATGGCCCGTAACCAAATATTCAAAAGCTCTCATTAATGTATTAGCTCTACTCACCACAGAGTATTTAGGTACGATTATAAAGAGAGCCTGAGCTGGATCAAGCTCAGTCATACTTTCTATCTCATTTTTCCCATGCAAATGCTTATAAACCAGACTAACAGCAGAGAAAATAGCTATTGCACCACCGCGCCTCTCAACCAGTGCATTGCTTCCATCCGTAGATATAACTCTAAATTCACTAGTAGACTCGGTAAGTTTTTTAATAAGCCGTCTATCTCTCAGATCTCTTGAAATGTCATTTAAGACGTTGTGTGCACTGTTCAATAAGGTACTAGGGAAGCTATTAATTATGTCATCTAGATTCAATATTCATTCACCTATTAAAGAACTCATCCAGCGAACCCTTCGACTTAATTCTTTCTCTCTCATCTCTCTTAACACTATAGATTCTCTTGAAAATCTCTTCAATAACCTCATCTTTTAAACCGTTCATCCATTCCTCTCTGAAATCAATATCCTTACCCCCTAGCCCTAATCTCTCATTGAATTCCCTTTCAATTGCTTCATCGAACAAATCTACTTTAACAACACATGGAACTGGAACTGATGGTCCAGAAATTATCGCTTCACCTCTACCCAATCCAGGAAGAGAACTAGTAATCATTGATGTGACATCTTCCAGAGAATTCTGAATATGCTTTTGATCACTGGGATTGACGGTTTTCAATGCGATTAGAGTCCCGCATTGAGCTAAAGCTGTCTCGGATAGTTCTCTAGGCCTTTGACTAACGAGTAATAGCCCAATGCCGAATTTCCTGCCTTCCTTAGCGATTCTCTCTATTATTTGCTTAGCTGTTGCATACATGTCTTTTGGTGCATAGATGTGAGCTTCCTCGACAGCTATTATCGCTGGAATTGGATGGCCAGCCAGTTTGGCTTCTACAGCTATCCTGAATAGGGTTCTAAGTAGCATTGATACGACTGAATTCTGCACGTCAGCTGATAATCCTCCAAGAGCGATTATTTTTAAGCCATCTCTTATTATTGGTTCACTAATCTTTTTGAAAACCATTTTGATTTTCTCTTCACTAGAGATATCATCTCTCTTCAATATTTCTGTTGTCTCTTTAGGATAGAAAATGAATTCGTATTCCTCAGTGTTTATCGCGTCCTCAAATTTTTCTATTAGCTCTTCATTCCCAGTACTCCTTATTGCGCTATATAGCTCTCTTAAATCAAAGTAAATAGGATCATTTAGTCTTCTCTCCCCCTTAATATTTCTCAACGCCTCTCTAAAACTCCTTCTCTGTCTTGTGGCTTGAGGAGTTAAACCAAGCAAACTATACCATTCTTCTAGAGTTAACATCCAGTAAGGAGTTTCTAGGGATAAGGCATTTACGCCATCTTTCTCAAGTATTTGCTTGAATTTACCAACCGGAGCATAAACTATTGTTTTATCTCTGATTGGAGATTTTTCTCCCCCCAGAATTACGTACTCTGAGTGCGTATCGATTAATAGAATCCTAGCATGATCAAATCTTTTCAGGATTTGTATCAATAGGACTCCTAGAGCATTTGATTTACCTGCTCCTGTCATTGCTAGTATAGCTGCGTGCTTAGTTGCTAACTCATTAATATCAAGCTTAACTTCAACATTAGCGTTAGTTGTTAGGGAGCCAATCCTTATATCTCCACGCGAGAATATTCTAGATAATTCATCTGTTGTTAATGGATACACGTCATCGCCAGGACTCGGTATAGTATCTATTTTTCTGTCAATACCATTATCTGTTAAGGATCCAAGCAATGATACAATTATCTCATTTCTAGTCAGTGATATCTCTGAGTAACTTTCTAATATACTAATTCTCCCACTAGACTGCCTATATAACTCATCTAGAAGATTTAGATTTGAAACAATTCCCAGTAGATCTCTGTTTTTCCCTGTTTTAATTTTTACGTATGTTCCTCGAATACCCATAATGTGCAAAGTCTCATCATCAACAGCTACAGAAACTATATCGCCGAAAACTCGAATAACCTTCCCTCTAACCTCCTTAACCACTCCTAAGACCTCATATACTCTATACATGAAACTCATTAATATTGTTCTTACAAAACTTAATCTGTTTAAACTATCTCATAAATTCATTTCAGAACCATTTTTAAATCTGCGATTATAGATAAAAACGTAGAAGTGCCTCAATGGGTGAGCCTTATGAAGTGCGTGTTTTGTCAAATAGTAGCGGGGAAGTCTCCAGCACACGTTATTTATAGTGATGATTACGTAATAGCGATCCTTGATAAGTACCCCGTAGCTGTAGGACACACATTAGTAATGCCTAAGAAACATTTTGAAAACCTCCTTGAGGTAGATGATGAGACGCTTTCGAGATTAATCATAGTTACAAAGAGGATTGCGAGAGCCATTAAAGAAGTTGTTAAAGCTGATGGAATTAACATAATAACTAATATTGGTTATGCAGCTGGGCAAGTGATCAGGCATGCACATATCCACATAATACCTCGATTCAATGATGATTCACACAAATTCATGTTCACTAGGATAGATATGAGCGAGAAAGAAAAAGAAAAAATAGCTGAAAAAATTAGAGAGCTCTTAGCTCAAATCTAGCTCTTACTTATAAATCTAATGTTTCTAAATTCGATCCATGGTGATAACAAGTTGTATTCCTGCTTAATCTCCTTGCTGAGACTCACTATATCCTTCAAGGCTTCGTAAATATTCATGTTAATCATTAATCCCGGTGATAACCCCTTAATCTCACCATTCTCAATGACCCATGCAGGGGTCGCTACAACACTTACTTCTCCTGTTTCTGGATTACTTGCGTGAGCTCCTTGAACACCAATGATGAAGACTCCCCTATTAATATCTCTTATCATTTCATCCAAACTTATGGTACCGTTCTGAATAATGATATTGCTTGGGAATATTGAGGGGAGGGATAGATATCTTGGTTGCGAGAGAGAAGACATGAATCCTCTAAATGCATTACCAGTGCTTTCCACCCCCTCTATTCTAGCTCGATAATTATCGTATAGAAATCCCTTAAAGATACCTCTATCAATTACGAGTTTCCTCCTAGTTGGAGATCCCTCATCATCGAACGGCGCCGACATCACTCCACCTTCTAGTGTGCCATCGTCAATTATTGTTAGAGCTTGACTAGCCACCTCTTCACCTATCTTGTTAATGTATGGTGATCTCCCCATCTGAGCATAATCTGCACCAATGATCTGGTAGAAGGTTGATACGAAGATCATGAATAATGCTTCTGGATCCATTATCGCTGGATACGATCCTGACTCAATTTTCCTTATAGTTAGAGATTTAATTGTTTTATCCACGATCCTTCTCCCAAGCTCCTCGAAATTTATATCCATCTTCCTACTTACGAGAAGCTCAGTATGAATAGGTGTAGTTACTTCCTTATCCCTAGCTATTGTCCCAATTGATGCACCTAGATAAGTACCCTCCTTCTTAGCCATGATATTATTTGAGTTAGCTATCGCCTCAACCAAGTATCCTGCTGATACTCCACCCCACACAGGCATAACTCTCTTGTCGGATTCATATATCGTACTCAACAGAGCCCTCGCTTTATCTAGTATATCTTCCCCTCCAAGCTCTATTATCGCTTTATCCAAGATTCCCTTAACGGACTCATATTTTGATTTCTCAGGCAACTTAACCCAGTTAGGATTCTCCTTAGATGCCTTAGCTATGGAGATAGCTTTCTTTATCGTATCCCTGATACTCTCTTTATCGAAGACATTTGTGGCTGCAAAACCAATCTTTTTACCCAGTATCACTCTTATTCCTAATCCAGCCTCATCATAATACGATGGTTGTCTAGCTTCACCCGCCATTATGTCTACGTTATATGCCTTAGCGTAAGATGCATAGCATTCTACTTCACTAGCCCCCAGCTTTATTGCTTCATTTATTATCCACTCTAATACATCTTCATCTAACTCTCTAGAGATCATTTCATGCACCTCCACCAATCATCATTTCTTTCACTCTAACGTGAGGGCCTCCTATACCAACATACATTGTTTGACCCTTCCCACAGAAACCAGATCTAATATCGAAATCTCTCCCTATTGCATCAATTTTCATTAGAGTTTCAAGGGTATTTCCGCTGAAAGACATGTTTCTAACAGGGTCTTTTATCTCTCCATTAACTATCTCATATGCTTCCTGTGTTCCTCCTTGAAAAGTACCGTCTAGATTCGCCTGTCCTCCAAGAGGAGCGACGAGATAGTAACCAAATTTAATATCTTCGATTAATTCTTCCACTGTGTAATCTCTTGGCTCTATATACGTATTTCTCATTCTTATTATAGGTGGTACTCTAAAGCTTTCTGCTCTAGAATTTCCAGTTGGTTTAACGTTGAAGAAATCAAGTAGATTCGGTGACCTCTGCTTAATCATCATTTCAAATGCTTTAGCTAGCTCTCTATCATACAGGAGACTCACAAGCACACCATTCTTAACCACTATTGTTTTCTGACTTCTAACTCCCTCATCATCATAAACGAAACTTCCGAAAGCTCCTGGTAAAGTACCATCATCAATTATTGTGACTATATCTGAAGCAACTTTCTGCCCAAGTTTCTGTGAGGTGACTGCACCAGATAAAACCAAGTCAGCTTCCGATAAGTGACCAAATGCTTCATGAGTAAATAAACCGATTACTTTTGGCCCTATTACGGCTGGAAAAACGCCTCCCTTAGCTACCTTAGCTTCTAGTTGTTTCTTCAACCTATCAACAATGATTTTCGCGAACTTACTTACCTCGTTTTCATAGATTATATCGTAACCTTTAATAGATCCGAAACCTTCTCTCACTGAAGCTTTCACGCCATTTTGTGACGCCATAGCGTCGGAACCAAAATAAACATATATTTTTTCCTGCTCTATGTATGCGCCGTCTGAGTTAGCGTATATCTGGATTATTTTTTCGTCACTATATCTTGTTTGCACGCTTTTTACTCTATTATCTAGATCAAAGATTGCTTTATTTACATCTAATGAGTATTCTAATTTCTCTTCTGGAGGGATATTTGCTGGATCTTTACTTACATTTGCTTTCACGGTGTCCTCTACAGAATCTACATCAGCCAGCATTACTTTTCTTCTAGCTAGTTGACTAGCACCTCTAGCCATCGATATAGCGTTCTTAACTGCTTCCATTAACTTCTCTTTATCGAATTTATTTACCGTTGCGAACCCCCATGAGCCATTCACTATAACTCGGATCCCAGCCCCATTTGAATAGATATTTCTAGCTGATTCAACAACTCTGTTCCTTATTACAAACGTTGAAGCAAAGCTTTTCTGAATTCTTATATCTATGAAAGAAGCCCCATTCTTGCTTGCGAAATCTATTAAATCATTAATAATATCGTGCAATAGCGATCACATCATAGAATTATTTATTCTACATTATGCATTTTACATGAATTTAAAGCTAGCGATTCATCATCAAGCGCTTAGAATAAATGTGAAGTATCATAAGTCAGATCTTCTCCTCTTCTTCATTATTGCTCCGAGAGAAGACCCCTCATCATCCTAATATTTTAGATATATCATCTCTTGTTTTTAAAAAATTATTAATAAAAAATCTAGAAACCTTAGCTTCTGTATTGAACTTATTTTTAGGGTACTAGTAATTTTATGAGATTAAAGATTAGTATCGTTAGAATCAATGTGATTGCGTTGAAGTTTAATATGCTACTGCTGTTTATATTATTCTCCCAGAAGTATTTACTTGTAGCAAATCCGCTCCATAATCCGGCTATGTAGGAGATCTCTGTTGCACCTAAAGCAGAGTTTATTGCTGATATAACGTAATTAACGATTAGTATTGTTACCCATACAACTATGCTCACGATTAGTGACTTTCCAATATTGCTTCCAGTTAGTTTCTTGAAGTAATAGCTAGAGCCTATTATTAACATCACTATGAAAAATATTGCTATGAATAGAAGATCATACAAGCTAAACATTTCCTAGCCCCCCTTAAAAATTCAAGAAATAAAAACTAATTTATTATTTTAAAGTGTTAGTATTCTATTACTCGTCTCTCTTTTAGCTTATTAATTATTTTCTCATGAATCTCCTTTATTGATCCCACACCATTAATATCTATTACCTTGCCTAGTTTTTTATAATACTCTAGAACTGGCATTGTCTTGTTTTCATATTCCCTGAATCTCTCTTCAACAATATCTCTTCGATCGTCGCTCCGTTTCTCCTCAGCTTTTCTTTTCACTAATATCCGTTTTATACATTCATCCTTTGGTACATCTAGGTGAATAACAATTAACTCGAAATGATTCTTGATTGACCTCAATAATTTATTGAGGATTTTTGCTTGCTCTATTGTTCTTGGATATCCATCGAGAATAAATCCTCTTTCACAATCTTTCTCAGAGACCCTCTCCTTGATTAATCCAGCGATTACTTCATCTGGCCAGTATTTCCCCTGATTATATAGCTGGAAGAGATAATCCATGCTCATATCTTTACCCTCGTTTCTTAGGTTTTCTAGAACCCTCTGTAACGATTCCCTATACTTCTTACCTACCTCATCTCCACGCATTATACTCCTAATTATTTCTCCTGTTGATATATAGGGTATACCAAGCTTATCTGATAATAATTTAGCTTGTGTACCTTTACCAGATCCTGGAGGCCCTATAAAGATTATGCATGGTTTCATCATGAAGACCCCTAAAAAAGGCTACAGGATTTGTCTTATTACCTCTTTTAGATTATCAATTATGTTTTTCTCTCTAAATAAGTAACTTATCCATGTATCAAGCCTCTTAATGCTTAGCAGGGCCTCCTCGTCATCACGTATAACTATGAGGAAATTAAATGATTTATTCGCTTTCGTGAGAAATATCTTGTCACCAACAAGTTTCTCAATCTCGCTTATTACTCTTTGTGGAGCTATTAACTCTATATGCACATTATGCAGATTATCCAGTTCCACGTTTTCTAGGAAATCAAGTCTCTCTGGAGCAACTATTACTACTAGGGATTGAGCTGACTTTACAGCTTCTTTAAGATATACATCTATGCTTTCTTTACCTATGGTGACAAGAGCTTTCTCTATGTAATTACTCAGATGCTTGCTTAATAATTCATCCATACTTATTGCTTTTTCATAGTCACTCTCGATTCTACCAACTGCGTCAGTAATCTCTCCTTTTTCAATGAGCTGTCTTATAGATTTTAATTCATCTAGTTTCTCAAACCGATCGCTTATATCTCTTAGGATCTCCTCTTTAAGCTTGCTGAAACTAACTTCCACATTCTTTTTTGTATCTCTCAGAAATTTATTGAACATATCTTTTATCTCTTTTAGATTATTTGTAGATAGATCTTTACTCTTCTTCGCCTCCTCTATTAGCTCATTAACCCTGATAATTATTTTCTCTAATTCTTTGTGCGTTAAATCAAATTTCTCTTTGATATCCTGGTAAATTATTGATACATTTGATTTAACTAGTTCTATGTAATCTTGACTAAACCAATTGGATTCATTCTTATAGAAATCATCAAGCTCTAGTGATTTATTGCTAATGCTGCTACTCACTACTGATACTTTATCTAGTACATTATTTTTCGTATTCATTAGTAAATCTCTTGCTTCCTCAACCTGTTTTTCTATCATCGCTTGAAGCGAACCAAGGTCCCTACTTATTACTTGCGTATAGTTACTTAAATCGCTGGATAATTTATTTAACCTCTCCATTAATTTACTGTTAATCACACTTATATCCGAATCTATCGTTGTGATCATATCCTCGATTACACCATTCATGCTTGATTTAGCTGTTTCTAGAGATTTAATTGTCTTAGATTCGAATGTCTTGTAGTACTTGTTAAGAAGCATACTTGTTTTCTCTATTACTTGATGTACCTCTGAATCTACGTTTTTTCTAAATTCATCTAGTGTAGTATTAAATGAAATTGATATCTGGTTCAGGTTAGCAAGCATCTCTTGCTGCACTGAATTTAACTTGCTTATCGAAGTTTCAACGAATTTATCTAGTGCGGACCCAATTCCCTTTGAGATTTCATCTATAAGCGAAGCAATGTTCTGGCTTATTATTTTGAATTCATCTGTTATTGCTGAATTATTCTGCTGTAGCAATTCGCTTATTTCCTTAGATAATAAGGATACTTCCTTACGGATATTATTCTGTAGTAACTCAACTTCGCTTTCTCTCTCATCAATAACTTTCTTGCCGATTCCAATGGATCTCCTACTTATGGCGTCAAAGATCCCGAAAATTGCTTGATCTCCTCTTTCAATATCGCTTTTCAGCTCGCTAGATAGGCTTGATAATGATGCGGTTATCCAGTTAATCTCTGCTCTAAACTTCTCTCTAAACTCCTTTAATTTCTCGCTATATAGCTGGATTAATTCCTCGACTCTAGCAGGGATATACTCCTTAAGCTCGGTCTTTATAGAGTCAAGAAAAGAAGATAGTATCTCATTCGTGTATCTCTTAGTTATATCATCCATCAATATGACTACATTTTCCTTTATTTTAACTAATTCGTCTTCCCCAACCCTACCGCTTCTCTCAATACTTAGCGATATCTTTTTAGTTTTTTTCTTCAGAGCATTAATCTTATTTGTTATTTCAGCGATAATTTCCTGGTTTTTCTTGCTCGAAGCTGACTCTAACTCTTTAATAATATTATCTAGTGAATCTAGCTCCCTATTTATCTCCTTTATGTCCCTTGCTAATGATTCTCGCTCCTTCTTACTTTTTAGTAATGTCTTAGCGATTATTCTGCCTATTTCATTAACTATTTTTCTTGATAAAGTGTTTATCTCTGTGTTCATCTTGGAGCTGTAATCATTCACTAATTCCTCGATTCTATTCATTACTTCGTCTAAATGAGCATTAAGTTTATTAACCGCCTCTTTTTCAATCCCAATCTCATACTTCTCTAACATGTCTTGTATTGATGATATCTTGTCGCTTAGATTAAGTAGATTCTGATTTATTTTATCGAGAATATCTTTTCTTTCAGATAGAATCTCTCTGTAAAGGGACTCTAATTCTTGGAGAATTATCTCTTCATAACTCTTTGTTATGTCAAGTAAGGTGTTAACTGATTGTTCAAAGATATCTGAGAAAATTGAGTTAATTTTCATTAATTTACTTGAGACGAGTTCATTTATCTTATTACTATAATTCGTGATGCTCTCCATGATTCTGGATATATTTGCACTAATCTTATCCCTTATCTCTAGAGATGCCTTAGATATATTCTCGTCTATGCTTTTCTTTTCGGTATTAAAATCGATTTGAATTTCACTCATCTTTCTAATTAATTGATCTTTTATGCTATTTATCTGAACAATTATTTTCTGCGCATAATTATCTATAGCTGTATCTATCATTGATCTTATTGAGTCTTCAAGTGTACTTATTCTTCTTCTAGCATTGGTAGTAAACCTTTCCATGCCTTCTTTAAGATCGCTCAGAAATGCTGATAGAAACTTTGATATCTCTTTGTTAAGTAAGTGTACTTTTTCAGCCAATTCATCTATCTGCTGCCTTAGTTCCTGGTCAATAAGGGTTACTGACTCATCTATCTCAGTTTTCTGATCATTTATTAATTCGATTAATCCTACACTAATATTACTTAAGCTCTCTGATAACTTTTGATGCTGCGCTTGATATGTATTAAATATCTTATCTATCTCTGTTGCTACGATGTCTCTGATAGCTAGGATCTCTTCACCTATCTCAATTAAGCTTTTCTTGAAGAATGATAATAATTCAGCTATGCTCGATGATAATCTCTCTTTTATATCACTTATAGCTTTCGTTAATGCTCTTTCCTTAGCTAGATCTAGATTACTTATAATGGCCTCTATCGATTCACTATGGGATATTAAGTTATTGTTAATGATTTTTAGGGAATTAACATTATTAATCAGAACTTTGGTTATAGAATCAAGAACATTATTCAGTTCAGAACTCAACTCTGCATCTATTTTATCCATCTCACTTATCAAGCTCCCGTAGTAATTCTGCATAGTATTCTGAATTGTAACCTTAATCTCGCTTGAGAGACTGTTCAACTTGCTTTCGAGGCTCCTCACATTAGTTATCAAGTTATCGAAGCCTCTCTTTAAGGTAATGATGTCTTTGTTTAGTGCCTCTAGAAATATTTTTAGTTGAGGGATTGGAATGTACAGTGATTCAACCTTTTTCACTAATCCTGAATCTTCTAGTTTTGCTAGAGAGCTTATCAGCTCATTATCTGGTTTATTGTACAGTATCTTTAGTTCATTCAGTGATTTTGGACCATATCTTATTAAATCTAGATAAATATCTAATTCCCCTTGCATATTATTAGAACTCATTCGGATTCACCGCCAGTGAGTATTTTACTTGCTATACATTTAAAGAAGGATACTGCCCCGCTTATATCGAATACAGTGGGGAAAAATAATTCATTTCTCCTCACGACCTCATACGTAATCCTGATCTTATCCTTAAAATCCACAATCTTGATAGGAGGCGCTGAAGAACAGTGATGATTAACTCTCTCTAGAGCATTATCCTTCTTATCTAATAGCACGTGAATATATAATTTCCCAGGATATGGATGAATTATTTTTAATTCCAGATTAATAATCTCCCCAAGCTTAACGAGAAACTCGATCATTTCACTGTCTGAACTTATCCCAATTTTATGCGCATTAATAACTACTTGAGATTTAGCTAAATCAATGATTAGTATTGTTTCGAATCTACCTAACAAAATAATTATCTTATTATTGCTTAATTTAACCACATTAACTTTCTTCCATTTCTTTATTAGATGCTCCGATAAATGTTTAATTAACTCATCTATATTATTTTGGGAAATTTTTCCCTGGAAATTCTTCACAAAAATCGAGATAAAATCCTTTAGAGGGAAAACCGCATCGATTAGTGGGGTTGGAATAGACTTCTTTTTAAGGAAATTTTCTATCTCCTCTTTTCGCCTAGAATAGCAAAACTGAGGCCAGAAACGTCTAGGAACTTTCATTTCTATTAATATGGATAACCATCTCCTATCCTCACAGAGGGGCTCAAATGTGCATCGAAATCTATCTGCTTGACACTCTTTACAGAGCTTACTCATCGAGTTAATCATTTGCGTTATTATGAATTTCATTCTTGGGTCTTCCAAATCAGATCTAACCCAGATTTTAAAGTCCTCTAACAAGAGATCCTCAACTCTCCTTGAATCAGACAACTAGATTACCCTTTAAAAAGCACTTAGCCTCGATAATATTATGATCATGAAACAATTAAAAAATAAGGTAAAATTAATATGATTTCCTTATGAATCAGAACTCGATGAAACAGCATTAGACGAATGACTCATCATCCCGAGACACTTTTCTCTAAGAAATTAATGAGGAGTCTTACACCAAATCCAGTTGCACCTTTAGGACTCAAAGATTTATCTCTATCACTGTATACTACTCCAGCGATATCTAGGTGCGCCCAGGAAGATTTAGCTACAAACTCGCTTAAGAATAATCCTCCTATTATCGCTCCTGCCCCTCTATCGCGACTAATGTTTCTTAAATCAGCCACTTCACTCCTTAGATTCTCCTTATACTCCTCATATAGAGGCAGTTCCCATAGCAATTCTCCAACCTCCCTACCACTCTTAATCAGATTACTTATTAACTCACTATTATTTCCCATAATTCCAGCTATCTTGTTACCTAACGCAATAACACAAGCTCCTGTGAGAGTAGCTAGATCAATTATATATTTGGGATCATAGTGTTTTTCTGCAAAAGATATAGCGTCCGCTAGGATTAACCGCCCTTCAGCATCAGTATTAACCACCTCTACATACTTTCCATTATACATTCGTACTACATCACCAGGCTTAGTAGCCTTGCCACTGGGCATGTTCTCAACTAAAGGAACAACGCCAACGATGTTTACTGGTATAGATAATCTAGCTAACCCATATATCGTGCCGATAACTGCTGCTGCACCAGCCATATCAATTTTCATTCGCTCCATACCCTCTCTAGTCTTGAGATCCAAGCCCCCACTATCAAAGCATACTCCTTTCCCAACTAGCGCTATAGGTTTCTCGTTACTAAGAGGCATGTACTCGATAACAACTAGTCTTGGTGGTATTTCACTCCCTTTACCAACAGCGATTATACCTCCGAAACCATTTGTATCCAGATAGTTCTCGTCATAGACTGTTACCTTAACGTTCATTCCCTCAAAAAGCTTTTTTACTCGATTAGCTAGTTTCACTGGATTAGCTTCATTAGCCGGCTCATTGACAAGATCCCTTGTTAAGTTAACGCTCTCTGCTATAATAGCACCCTTTCTTAATGATTCATCAGCTTTTTCAATTGATAATTTCTGTGTAACTAGATGAACTATAGGAGCCTCTTTTTTTACCTCCTTCTTGGTTCTATATTTATTGAACTCATATGTACTCAGGATAAATGCCTCGCTAACCGCTTGTGCAAGCCTATTTAATTGCTCTCCCTCAGCTAAATGATCTATAATTACTCCAATACTACCTACATTATATTCCCTAGCTTTCCTAGCTATTCTTCCAATCGCTTTCTCTATCTCTATTGTCGATAAATCAGTTACTCCAGCGAGAATCACCAGACTCGGTTTATTCTTCGTTAGGAAGACTTCTACCTTCCCGCCACTATAGAAATCTTTAATATTCTCAATTATTTCCTCGAAATTAATTCCCAATTGCTCTATCAGCGTTCTTAAAACACTTTTACTACCCTCACTATTATTAATAGGGATAGCTAATGCATCAATATCTAGTTCCTTAATCCTCTTATTCGTAGCTTTAAAACGCGTCTTTATCACCTTCGAGAAAAAATTATTGTAGCTATGTTATTATTTAGTATTCAGTATCTTGATCTTAAGAGAATATTCAATATACCTGGACAGAACTTCCCGAGGAAATCGATTGGATTTGGGTAAATCACTGATAGAGCCAATATTAATATTTTCAGGACTAATTGAGCCACGCTATATTTATTCACGTAAAGCTCATCTATGTAGGTTCTCTTATTAGAGTACCCGAAGAATTTAGCTATGAGAGCTTCTGTTAAGCTTTCAGATCTCTTTATAGCTGAGTGAACAATTGTTGCAAGCGCCTTAGTTATTCCCCTGGGCAATAGAAAGCCGGGTCTAACTTCTCCACGAAGCATCATTCCCTCAAGGGATTCTTGAGCATCATTAGCTATATATGGTATAACTCTCAGGGATAATTCTGGGATAGCGCATATCTTAGTTGGTATCCCTACCTTCTCCAGACTCTGTGATAAATCACTTGGGGTTGTTGTGGATGCAAAAATGCTTATTGAGAAAGAAGCCGCTATTACTCTCATTATTAGAGTAATTGCGTAGTTTATTGAGTATAAGGCCAGAGACATTGTGAATAATATTACTAAGAGTGACCATGCACCCCTTATTGTCCAGATGAGATTCATTGTTACTTTACCTAGTTTAGCTTCAATAATCAGGAGGAGAAGGATTAGAATTAGCCATTGGATATTGCTTAGAGCGATACTTATTAAGATAATTAGTGTGCCAAGCAACTTTAGTAGTGGATGAGCTTTATGTAGACAAGTATTTCTTCTTCTAGTGACGAATGCTTGGTATATTGATCTAAGATCCATTCAAAAGCACCTTAATTAAATCAGATAATTCTCCTGGAGTAACTGGATTATTATCGAATTTTGCTAAATCATTCAGCTTATTAACAAAGTCAACTATCGGTGAATAAAACCACTCTTTCTTAATACTATAGAACACCTTTCTTGGTTCTCCCTCAAGAAGAATAGACCCGTTCTCTATGACTATTACGTTATCTGCATAAGCCGCTAACCTAATATCATTAGTAGCTATTACAACGGTTCTTTCAGAACACTCATTCCTAAGAATCTTGACCAATTTCTCTCTATAAGCCTTATCCAACCCTATTGTAGGCTCATCCATAAGTATAACTGGTGTACCTAATGAAACGACACTTATTAAAGCTAGGAGTCTGAGCTCGCCTTCACTAAGCTGAGAGATTAGTCTATTTTCGAAATCATGCAAGAGATATTTTCTCAACAAGTTGGGACATTTCTCTGAACTATCTCTAAAAGCTCTGCAAGCTTTCTCGATATCATCATGCACAGTAGGACCTATCACTATTGATACTGGATTAGATGGAAGAAATGCTGTGACACCTATACTATCTTTTATGCTCTTGATTCTTTTTCCATTAACTATTATTTCTCCTCTAGCTGGCTTCAGAGCCCCAGTAATGAGTCTTAATAAGGATGTTTTCCCCGAGCCATTTGGACCTATAACCGCTGTAACACCCTTGCTTATGCTTAAACTCAAATCTCTAAAGAGCCAATCACCGTCAACGTACTTAAACCAAACCTTCCTTAGCTCTATTATTTTTGATCACCTCTAATGCGTCTTTAATTGTCAATGGTATGTCCCTAAGCCTATCTCCTAGAATTAGAAATGCCTCAGTTATTTCTGGTAAATCGACATTAGCTAAATTTCTCACCGCTTCTCCAGAGGAACCTTCAAAAATTAAACTCCCCTTATCAAGAATGAAAACTTTTTTCGCAAGAGGCAAAATAAGATCTAAGTGATGCTCGAATACTAAAACTATTTTGCTTCTCGATATTTTCATTAATATTTCTAATATTATCTTAGAGTTATAGTAATCTAATCTAGCGAAAGGCTCATCTAGAATCAATATATATGGATCTAAAGCTAGTGCTGAAGCTATCGCTACCTTCTGCATCTGTCCAGAACTAAGCTCTAATGTCGATTTATCTAGAAGATCTGTTAAACCGAGTTGGATAGATAGTTTCTCTAATGTAGCTATCATTTTTTTACGTGGTGCACCCAAATTACTCAGGGATGAAACAATTTCATTTCTAACTAGAATTGAGGAGATAAACATCTCGGGGTTTTGAGCTACAAACCCAACTTTGCCAGCTAGAGAAAGAGGCCCACTCTTAATAGGGTTTGTTCCTAAGATATTTATCTCTCCCTCAACATCAGCATAAAAAATATGAGGAATAAGTCCGAATAAAGTTCTAGCTAAGGTCGATTTACCACTACCGCTCCGACCAGTAAAGAGGTATATTCCTGGGTCTTCAATCCTAAAAGTTATCTCATTTAGAGCTCTCTTTTTTTGCTTTGGATACCTCACTGATAAACCTTCCGATATCAACATTAACTCCCATCTCCATTAAAGTAGCTACTAGCGGTATTGATATTATTATCCCCGCTATTGGTTGAATGAAATTAGGTATCACTTCGAGTAGAGCTATTTTAGCGCCGAATAAGAGAGATTCATAGAGATAATAACCATAAACCATTTCTACACCACTTATTAAGCAAGCTAATGATAAATCGCTATAAACTTTACCTATTAGCGACAAAGCAATTAGTGCAATCCCGAGCAAGATAGCAATACCCATGATCACGCCAAAACTAATCGGTATATTAACTGTCTGCCCAAAAACCCCGAATCTAAGCGTTATTCCACCCGCCGCCATCACGTATAGGAATATTATGATTATCGCAGATACAAAGCTTGCTAGAGAAACCTTAATCAACTTCTTGGATTTTATCAGGATTCTGGAGAGATAACCCGCTAAGAAACCTTCAATGCCCTTAATAATGAATGTACCAGGTGCGTAAATAGCGTATCCTAATGCTAGATCCGCTAGAGCTGAACCTAATCCACCAGCTATTGCACCAACTATCGGCCCACCTATCAAAGCTGAAAGATATACTCCTGTTTCACCTATATTAAGGAATCCATGAGTAGCAGGGGTTGAGATAGTTATTATTGTTGTAAAAACGAAAGTAATTGCTGTTAAAACCACTATTAAGGATATATCTTTTACAGTCAGTTTAAGCGTTTTCAAAAAAGCGTCACCTTTTAATCAAATCATCATAATCCTAATTATCAGTAGCGGTAAAAAATAATGAATATATAGGAAAATACCTATATATTGTTAATTACCGATATATCGAGAAAAGTGAGAAAACATGCCCTTACCAATGAAGATGAAATGCATTAAATGTGGAAGGGAGTATCCTGTTGAGATTTATTACAGGAGATGTCCTTCCTGTTCTGGAATCCTACATATCTATTACGATTATGATGAGATGAGAAAGAGAAGAGATGAATTAATTAATGTTCATGAAGATAGTATGTGGAGATATAAGGGATTATTACCTGTCCAAGATCTAAGTAAGATCATCTCGTTAAAAGAGGGGTGGACCCCACTAATTAAAGCGAAGAGGCTTGCCAATGAATTAAAATTAAATAATATCTATCTAAAAGACGAGACTAGGAATCCTTCTGGATCATTCCTGGATCGAGGAATTAGCTTAGAGGTAAGCATTGCTGCCGAATATGGTTTTAAATCTCTTACTTGTGGATCCACCGGTAACCTAGCTGCTTCCGTTGCTGCTTACGGGGCTAGAGGTGGATTTAAAACTATAATTTATGTTCCAAGGAAAGTAGAGCTTGGGAAGCTTTATCAAATAGCGATTTATGGGGCTGATATCTATATTGTTAATAGTTATGAGGAGGCATTGAAGAGAAGCGAGATGATGTTTCTTGATTCATTCGTAATAACTACTTCGGATCCATGGTATCTTGAAGGTATTAAGACTATTGCTTATGAGATATTGGAGCAATTCAAGTTTAATCCACCGGATTACGTCATTACGAGTGCTGGAACTGGATCATTAATATCAATGACTTATAAGGGTTTTGAGGAAATGCATTTGCTGGATTTCATAGATGAATTTAACACTAGTTTTATTGCTGTTCAATCAGATAAAGCTGATCCAATAGCGAAAGCTTTTAGATCTGGTAAAGATCATGTTGAACCCATTACAGGAAGTCTAGATACAGTTGCTCTAGATATCGCTATAAGTAATCCAACGCATGGTGATGTTGTTCTAGATATCGTTCATAAAACTAAGGGCTATGTTTTAAGTGTGTCTGATGAAGAGATACTTGAATCCTTATCGCTCCTCGCCAAGCTCGAAGGAATTCTAGCAGAACCCTCTGCAGCTGCTGTTTTAGCTGGTTTAAAGAGACTCGCTGATGAAGGAAAAATACTTCCATCTGAGACGGTTGTATTAGTAATTACTGGGGCTGGTTTAAAGCATCCTAAGGCTATTCGAGATACTGTTTCTAAAATTATTACTCTTAGGAGAATACTTAGTATTGTGGAAGGAGAGAAAGAGTTATCAAGATTAGGGACAACTAAAATAAAAATTCTACAGGCTATCGCGGAAGGTCACACTTATGGATACGCTATCTGGAAAGTTTTGAAAAATAAGTACGGTGTAAAAGTTGGTTTACCCACCCTTTATCAGCATTTAAAGGAGCTAGAGAAAATGGATTTAATAACTGTTTTTTCGGAGGAGAGCGATAAGGGGAGAAAAAGCATACATTATACACTTACACATAAAGGACAGCGAATAGTTGAAGATTTTGGATGACTAAAAATAAAATAAATATCTACTTATTAAATTTAATTAACAAGAAAAATTACGGAAACAATTAGTAATCACTAGAGGATCTTTACTATGTCAGGTTTAGTTAATGAGATAAACAAAAGAAATTTAAAGGCGTGCCACGTATTATGCGCTTCTATGCTCGGTGATTTAGCTGAGAGAGGATTTCTGAACCAAGGTGTATTGAATATCATGATTCCAAAGGTAGCAGATAAGCTAATTATCTTTCTGAAACAGAAATACGGTGAAGATTCAACTAGTGATATTAACACGTTAATCAAAAATACAGTTGATAGAATAATTAGCGAACTAGACGCCTTCATTAGTTATAAGATGGATATTAATGGCTCTAAAGTCACTTTAATAATAGATGGCTCAACATGTAAGTTTTGTCCTAAGGGAGTTGGCGGTGCACAATTACCTGGCATACTATGTTTATTTCCACAATTATTTAGAGAAGTATTAAGTAAAGTAACCAAAAGGAACTTCAGGTATGCGCTTCCAGATAAATTAGTAAAGAAAGCTCATTATTGCATTATGCAGTTTGAGATAACTGAGTAGAAGTACTTATTTTATTTCATGAATAACCAAACCTCATTTTTTAAAATCGATAAAAGCATTCTATTTTATTTATGGAAATGTTATTCTCTAGAGGCTAGTAATTTGGAAATACAGAGATTGAGAACTGGAGTAAATAAGTTAGATGAATTATTACAGGGAGGCATACCTAGGGGGTTTTTCGTAGCAATTACGGGAGAACCAGGAACAGGAAAAACAATCCTGTGTCTACATTTTACTCAACAAGGATTAAGAGATGGAGACCCTGTCATATATGTCACAACCGAAGAAAGCAGAGACAGTCTTGTTAAGCAAGCTAGTCAGTTCGGATGGGATTTCAATGAAGCTTTAAGCAAAGGGGATCTAATAATTATAGATGCCTTAATGCGTGATTCAAGAGATGTCTGGACTTTAAGCAGATTGACTATAGATGAGTTGATAGCATTAGTGATTAAGGCTAAAAAGGAGTTTGGGTACACTCACGCTAGGTTGATTATTGATAGTATGTCCGCATTCTGGTTAGATAAACCAGCTATGGCCAGGAAGTATGCTTATCAAGTTAAGAGAACTTTAAGTAAGTGGAATTTAACTACTTTGGTGACAAGCCAGTACGCTATAACTACTTCAGATGCTTTTGGATTTGGGATAGAGCATGTTGCTGATGGAATCATTAGATTTAGGAGATTTATTAGAGGGGGGAGATTAAGGAGGTTTATACTGATAGAGAAAATGAGACAGACTGATCATGACTTAAGAATGTGGGAAATTGAGATCGTTAATGGTGTTGGACTGAAATTATTGAGACCCGTAGAATTAAGAAGGGAGGATGTAGCATTACCGCTAAACGTTACAAAGAAGATAATTCATGCCAAGGAAAGCAAGGAGGAAGAACTCTAATTACACAAAAGCATTTAACAGCATTTGGTAAATCAAAAAAGCTTTATCATGATAAAGATTTTTTCCGCGCTAATGCTTCTCGTATCTTTTCAGCTCGTATAATGTCTTTCTCTCGATTACTTTTCTCATATGAAGCTAGTTGATTTTCTAAGGGTGATACTGGGATCCTAGCTCCAGAGATAGAAATGATGACGGGATTAATCAACCTGTTCATTAATGATACCCACTTATCATTTATTTTTTGCTCTAATTCCCCCATAACCTCTACGTAAACATCATTTATTTTGAATCTCCCATAATAGGATCTAAAGGAAGAAGTCTCGCCAAAGGAAACACTTTTTATTTTAAATTTATCCCAGATAGTATTCAATTTAAGTGCTCCCTCTTTTGTAGTTAAAATATCAATGTCTTCTGGCTCGATATCTACCCCCTGAAGATAAAGACTAAGGCTCCCTACTAATACCCATGGAATATTATTTTTCTCTAGATCATTAGAGATGCGAAGTAAGACCTCTAGTAACTTGTTGTGGCGCGTTCTCAAATATTTTTCCATTACCCTCACCCTCTAAAAAGGGTTATAAAATGATTGTACCTATCTTCTCTATCTCATCGAATTTTCCTTCTAGGTAACTCAACAGTACCTTAATCGCATTGCCAAGATCTCTTCCATCAAATATTATAGTTGGTATTTTAGATCTCTCTAATACAGTAATAGCTACGAGATCCATAACCTTATATGTACCGGGCATATTCTCGTACTTAGAGAGAAGATCTTTTAGCTCTTTTGGAGAAATCCTATTAATCTTTTTTGCGTTTGGAGATTTATTTGGATCAGAACTATATATACCCTTCACATTAGTTGCTATCAGGAATATGTCAGCATTTATTCCTTCGGCTGTTAGCGCTGCTGGACCTATAGTACTCTGTCCTGGGAAGAACCCTCCGATAAATATTATGTCTTTGTACTCGAACAGATTTATTGCTTCTAAAGATGATCTAGGTATCCCAGAGGAGATTTTTTCTGATAGCTCGTGATAACCAATATTCTTGAGATGATTCTTAACACTATTCAATATGACTAATGCATTGAGACGGCTTGTCTCTATCCCAATTAAATCCTGAATATAAGTTGATAAGCCGATCTCTCTAGCTAATTTTATGTATTCTCTCGCAGGTTTACCACCACCAATAACTATAGCTATCTTAGCTTCATCATTAATCTCCTTAGCCTTAATTATGAAGTTACTTAGATCTCTAATAATTTTCTTAAATAATTCCACGTCGAAAGGTACTTGAGGAAAAAGAATAGAGCCCCCGATCTTGAGAACTATCTTACTAATCTTCATCATGCATCACTGATTTTTAGTAAGATATTTTAGGATTTGTAAATAAAAGCTTATAGCTTTCCAACATGATCCTCCAATGCGCCAACCTTCCTTAACCATGACCCATAGTCAACTAACGCTTTAGCTGCTATAACAGCTCTCCAAGGCAAGGGATAAGTGGGAATATTTCTCTCATCAAACTGTCTCCTAACCCAATCAGACATCTCAGTGCTTCCCATATCCATCACTACAACTGGTTTATTATGCTTCTCCATAACCTCAATGAGTTTTTTAGGTAGGTCCTTAGTTAATGCTGGAGGATGATGAAGAGCTAAGACGATCACAAGATCAATATTTGGGTCTCTAAGAAGAACGTCAGTTGCTATTGCATAAGACTCATCAGTGCCAGTGCCAGATATATCAATTGGATTGGAGAACGTAGCGATCTCTGGAATTAAGCCATCTGAAACATATTTCTTAAATATACTTAGTGTTGATTTAGATAAAGCGGGCACTGCGAGCCCGTATCTCTCAGCTAGATCTGCCATGACTATTCCAGGTCCACCACCATTTGTAACAATACCGATTCTATTTCCTTTAGCTGGTGGTTGGTAAGCTAACGCTTTAGCCATGTCTACTAA
>JALWRR010000080.1:44326-51167 GCA_026993975.1 Promethearchaeati archaeon
CTATAACTGCTCCCATTTCTCGTAGTGCAGCTTCATATATCTTATTATTGCCTGCTAATGATGCTGTATGAGAATATGTGGCTCTTGCTCCTGCCTCAGTAGTCCCGCCTTTAAGCACTATTATTGGTTTTTTCTTAGCTACTTCTCTCCCTATCTCTATTATCTCTCTCGCATTCTCTTTAAATGCCTCGATGTACATCATTATTACTCTTGTTGTTTCATCCTCTAGTAGATACAGCAATAATTCCTTCTCGCCCACATCAATTTTGTTCCCCCAGCTAACGAACTTGCTAACACCTATCTTTTCACCCCACATATAATCTAGGACAGCGTCTCCAAGGGCTCCGCTTTGAGATAGGAATGATATTGATCCTGGTTCAGGGCGAGGCATATTGAGCTTTAATCCCTCATCAGTTTCCTTGTAAGCAGGTATAAATAATGTATCTACTCCCGTGTAAGCATCGAATATTCCTAGGCCGTTGGGACCAATTACTCTTATTCCGAATTCTCTAGCTACTTTTAAGACCTCTTTCTCTAATTCAACGTTACCAACCTCTGAGAAACCTCCGCTTATTATTGTAGCAACCTTAACGCTTTTCTCACCGCACTCCCTCATTACTGATGGAACAAATCTTGCTGGTATGGCTATTACCACGTGTTCTACTTCGTCTGGGATCTCTTTCACTGATTTGTAGAGCTTCTCTCCAAGCGATTCACCACCCTTTATATTAACCCCATAGACATTAGCTTTTAACACGCCCTTATTCCTGTTATCGACCAAATTCTTGAATATTATGTATCCCGGCGCATCCTTATTGTGCGATGCACCTATAACTGCAATACTTTTTGGTTTAAAGAATGGTCTCAGTTGCTTTATAATATCTACTAATTCTTTCTGATTGATCATTAAGCTTACCTCGATAATTGCAATGCTTCTTATTTTATTTTCTATACGGTGCTAAAAGAGTTTATGTATGTAAAGAACTCACTCGAAGTCGTATCTCTTTATATAGTCTCAAGACTCCTCAAGTATGTTAAAGCATCGAAAACTGGACCATCTCTACAAACGAGTAAACCACTATTACCAAGTTCGCATGAACCGCAGATACCTATTCCACACTTCATGTATCCCTCTGCTAGAACCCATGCTTTCAAATTATTCTTTATTGCTAGTTTAGCTCCGTTAATCAGCATTTGTTCTGGACCGCAAAGCAAAATTTCATCGAATTTCTCTTTTCTAATTATTTTTTTCATTAAATCTATTGAAGTTCCCCTGAATCCTTTTGATCCATCGTCAGTAGCTATGTGCAGGATCGCTTTTAATTGCGTTATCTCATCTTCAAATAATAATAAATCCTTCGATCTCGCACCTATAATGACCTCTATTTTCTCTCCTCCTAGCCTTATATATTCGTTAAGAAAGAATACTAATGGTGCTACACCGTATCCTCCACCAACTAGCAAGTACTTCTTATTGGGATCTACGTGAACAAAGTTTCCTAATGGCCCTTTTAAACCAAGAAAGTCACCGTTTCTTAAGGTATGCATGTAATTAGTGGTTTCTCCTCTCTTAGCGACACTTATTCTGATTAATCCATTAAAGTATCCTGATACGCTTATCGGGATCTCCTCTCTTCCTGGCACCCAAACCATGAAGAATTGTCCTGGCTCCGGTTTACCTATGTTTCTTGTTGGTTTTAGGTAGAATGACTTGACTTCTTTGTTTTCCTGAATAATACTCTTGATTTCCGCTGCGATAATGGTTCCAATCATTATAGCACCAGTCAACTAGATCTCCACTACTATGAAATTTTTCTCATTATTTCTAATTACTTTAACTTTCACTTTTTCTGGAGGATTCTTTATCCCTAATTTCTTCAAATTCAGCGTTATTGATGCACTACTTTTTGTTCTTCTAACGCTTCTTACCTCTTCTCTTAGGGAATCTCCATAGAGAATGAATGGATTACTATATTTCTTTGCTAAAGCCGCTAGTAATCTGCCTAGAACCATCTCTATGAACAATTTATTTTCATTATAAATACTCTCGATTACCCCTCTTAGTTTCTCTAGTGTCGGTATTAATTGAATAATCTTATTTCTATCGCTCTCGCTTAGTGATACTCTTGAGTCATAAGAGTCTTCTAGGGGGTCATTAAGAAAACTAGGTCGTATCCTTCTCATCTTTTTATTCTCGCTAGATGATCCCTCTAGTATTAATTCTTTAAGAGCTATAACTATTTTTTTCCATATTAATGGGTCAGAAACAAGCTTCATGGGGCTCTCTATATTGAATAAGCTTTCTTTAACCTCTTTAGAAGCAGCTTTAATTAACATGTTTTTAGCTATTTCGTATAGCTTTCTAACCTCGCTTAGCTTAATGCTACCTAACTCATTATTATCCTTGAAGTAATAGATCATGTAATCTAACTCGTCATTGTCGTTGATGATTGTTGATAGTATCGGGAGATGAATGTAGTCTATTCCTACATCCCCATTTATGAATGCGCCATCCTTATTGGGAAGCGTGATTGTTTTTCTTGGCAACCAATATTTATCGGCTTCGCTTAGTATTTTATCGAAATCCTCCTTAACTAAAATGAAGTTTTCACCTAGAAAATCGATTGCTAGCATGCCGAAGTTATTTACTGCATAATCAATATCATTAGTAATGATTTCTAACCAGATCTCTCTTATCTTCTTGAATATGCTTTTAATCATTGTATCTAAATGCGTTAGAGGAATCCCTTTAGTATATTCTATCTCGATTGATAAGTCATTCTCCGTTATCACATTTACCTTAATCTTTTTATCACTGTTAAATCTTAATTTACTTAGAACCATATCCATGTTCCTTAGTTCCTGCACATTATTTAAGACGTTCTCTATTCTTATTCGCTTATCATTGACCCTAACTAGTAAGGGTTTTTTACGTAATCTGGATTCCGGAATTATCTCAACAAGAACATCTCCATTATCTCCCCTAACGGATAAACCATCTTGACCTTGCGGTACTCTAAGTATCTCTCTGGCCATTAAAGCTACTCTCTTAGCTAATCCAAAAAGAATTGTTGCCTCCATATAGACACATTTTTTACTTTTTAGCCAACTGTATTATCCCTACTTATTTAAAAAGAGAAAGATGATGAGTGTAATACTATACATAAAACTACGAGAGAATTTTCTCAAACTCCTCTTTCCTAGCTACTCTAGCAGTTCCATAACCAACAAAGATTATTTTGTCTGGAGCAATTGCTTTAATTACTTCTGCTCTATGAGTGACTAGCAGGACAGTTATACCAGCTTCTCTAGCTAGTTTAGCTAATTTTCGAGATACCCTCATAGCTGTTAGAGCATCTAAATGCGCAGCGAATTCATCGATTAATAATAAATTAGGTTTCTCCGCAAGTAAGCTAGCTAGCTTAGCTCTTTCTTTTTGTCCAGTTGATAACTCTGAGAAACTCGCTCTATAGAGAACTGCATCACTTAGCCCCGTTCTATTAAGAATCTCTACTGCTAATGCTTCATCATTTGTTTTTCGATATACGTGCTCTATAAGGGATTCTTTGGAAAAGCTTGGTTCGATTTCCCCTGGGAGCAAGATGGATGGTTTAGCGTTTCCTGGAATAATTATCTCTCCAGCTGTTGGTTTATACTTATCTTCATCTAATCCAGTGATAGCGCCATAGATTAATCTGAGTAGAGTTGTTTTCCCAGCTCCAGATGCACCAATTATAGCAACTATCTCCCCTGGTTTAATGCTCAGATTAACGTTTCTTAATACAAGACGCTGTATCTTTCTTTGCTTCACTCCAAAAGCTATAAGAACTTCTCTTAATTTCTCATCTAATTTATCTAGTGTTAATACATTCTCGAAAACCTTACTAACATTTTTGAGAGTAATTGATCCCTTTAATACGTCTACTTTACCGTATCTAGATACGCATAATCTACCTTTATGCTCTTTAGCGAATGAATCCGTCTTCAGGAACTCATTAATGTATTCATTAGCTAACTCTGTTAATGGGTAATATAGCACTGGTCTACCACTAGCTGTATCCCAAAGATACTTGAACCCTACCTTCTCGAAAAATGGATTGAATCTAGCCATCATAGCTATAGTTTCAACAAGCGTTTTCTTTTTCCTCATCTCTGGAATCCTTCTCTCATCAATCCATTTAATGGCCATTTTAACGGCTAATTGCCCTAACCCGTCTGACCGATAATCGGGATGAACTACTACCCTGGATATTCTAGCAGCAGCTGTATTTGATTCCCTTAGGGCCCTCCATTTAGCTTCTTCCCAGAGCTTTGATAATGCTATTGAACGCCCATACTTCTTCTGTAGCTCTCTCAGTTTTTTTCTATAGATGAGCTCAGGCCAAAAAGCAGGATGAAACCACTCTTTAGGGAATACTTTCTCTCTAATATCCCGCACTATTTCACCTGTCGGCAACTTTCTATGCATCTTAGGTATAGGCGGATCAACTCGAACATAACCCACTACTTTTGGTTCATATGGTTCTCTCTTCACAAGTTCAATAACTAGAAATCTGGAGGCTGGTGTGCTTCCCCTTATCTCTAGAATATGGACATTCCCATCTGTCCCGCATTTCGGGCAGATTGGTTTAGTATTGCTTTTTATTAATGTTCCATCCTTTTCGCAACGCCAAACAGCTATAACGAGTTTCTTAGATGCGTAATGATATTGCTCTAGTTCAGCAATAGCTTCGTAATCAGATTCATATTTAGCTTCCCTAGCTCTAAGAACATAAGTATATAGGACTTTCCCAGAAAAAGGGTCCATTCTCGGTACTTCAACCATCTCATCGAAAACAGGCCAGACCTTGATTTTATCCCCACCATAAAACTTGTATAACTCGTACGCATCGAAATCCAGAACCAATTTATCTTTAATCTTTTTTGGATTCTCTTTAACATATATTTCTATCTGATCTCCTGATAAGAACCATTGTGAAACACTTCCAGACATGTATAATTGAACAACACTATTGTTTACTTTAACTTCGAGAATACCGAACCATCTATGCTTGAATCTGGGGGCTTCCTGACCAATTACTTCCCCAAAATACTTATTACCTTTTTCAATCATGCATAATACCTGTCTTCAATACTACTTTAAAAAATTTAGAAAAAATTACTTCTATTTTTGTTTTAAAGTTAGGTATCTTAACTGCAAGCAAGAAAAAATAAACTCCTTTAAGTATTTTACCGAAACTATGAATATGATTGCCATCATGTATAGAAGAGGATTCATGTAAGCACCATTAATTATATTTATGATGATTATTAACCCACTTATCAGGGTTAATAGAGTGATAAGAAAGATCTTTAGGGCACCAATCTTTCCCTGTGCTAACCATATTGCTGCGGGATCTAACTTCCCTTCTCTTATCTCGTCTAGAATCAGGGAAAAGTACTCGTATTCTCTCTCACTATCACAGATCACCGTTCTTTCTTGCTTGAATAAACCAGTATTAACGTTTTTTACAAGCGTTAGCACTAGCCATAATAAGTATAGCGTTGCTAGAAAAGCAATGAATGTTAATGCAATTAGAAGAATGCTGATTGGACTTTTTATAATCGAGATTTGTGACAAGACGTAATATGTTAGTGCGATGATTAGTGATAATGATAATCCTAGAAATATGCTAGTTAATTTTTTGTTGGGCAATTCGTCGAGGTAAATGCATCCTCTTATTAATTTATTATCAAGGTATAGAACATCATTGTTAGTTGAACTGGATTCGTTTCCTCTAGCATAATCCAATTTTAATGACCCCATGGAAGTAAAATTATGAATTTATAACTCATTAATCAGTGAAACAGACTGCGTTAACAATTTCATTTTTCAAGCCATCGCTAATAAAAAAATTCTTATTTTTTGAATTATTTTATTTATAAAGACATTTATTTTTTAGGAAAAAGTCTTAGATGTGAGTGATTTTGACAGATAAATTACTGACACCTAAAGAAGCGGCTAAATTACTAGGAGTACATACATTAACGCTCTATAGGTGGGCTAAGAAGGGTAAAATAAAATATGTAGTTACTCCTAGTGGGAGGTATCGGTACCCTCTATCAGAGATACTCAAGATTCGTGGTAAAGCTGATATAGATATAGATCGGGAGAATAAAGCGGTGATATATGTTCGGGTTCCCTCAGAGAAATACATGAAGACGGGACTTCTTGAAAAACAGATCACAGAATTAAAGAAACTTGCTAAGAAGAAGAATCTAGAGGTGCAGGAAATAATTATGGATATCTCCCACGGCTTCTGCGGGAAAACTCTTGGAATAGAGAGAATAATAGAGTTAGCTAAGGAAAAGAAGATTAGTAAGCTTTTAATTTATAGCCCAGAAAGCTTATCAAGATTATGCTACTGGTTATTTGAAAAAATGTTTGAGATACTCGGTATAGAAATAATACCACTACATAAACAAGCCAAGGAACTATCTGATCTAGTTTATACAGAACTACTTGAAATTATCTCCGAAACATTGCAGGAGAAAACATGATTTGCAGTGAATTAATTAATGGGGACAAATAGCTATGAGAGCTGAAGCGATAATAATAGGTGATGAAATTCTATATGGATTAGTTCAGGAAAAGAACTCACAAATAATCATAGAGACATTAAACGATTTCGGCATCTATATTTCAAGGATCCAAATCATTAGAGATAATGAACAGCAAATAATTCATGCTTTAGAAGAAGCCTTAAACTCTGGAAGCAAAATAATTATAACAACTGGTGGCCTAGGCCCAACAAATGACGACATAACGCTTGACACCGTGGCTAAGTACCTTGGAAAAGAA
>JALWRR010000080.1:51177-69741 GCA_026993975.1 Promethearchaeati archaeon
GTAGTATTTAACGAAAAATTAATGAACAAGATAAGGAATTGCTTTAAGGGGGAACCACCAAAAGCCGCTTTTAAAATGGCTAGAATCATTGAAGGCGCGAAATTATATGATAGCCCTCTAGGTCTCGTTCCAGGCCAAGTTGTTAGAGTACGTGACTCATTCCTAGTTATTCTCCCAGGTCCCCCTAGAGAAGTAAAAGCTCTCTTAAGAGAGATACTAAATGATTTAACTCAGAAATTGGGAATAAAGCATAGATGCAAGAAAACTATTTATCTGGATATTCTGGAAGCTGAAATTGCTGGTTTATTGCTAGATGTAATGAAAAAATTCAATGTTTATGCTAAAGCTATTTTAACGAAGAAGAGTGATAAGGGATTACCAGTAGAGATTCTTAGTTATGGAGAGAATAGAGATATATGTTTAAAACGGATAAGCGCTGCAGCTGATTACATAAATAAGCATGTTTCATCGAGAAAATAGGTAGTATTTTGATTCTATTAACATGTTATAATTCTGCATATACCTAGAACACTTATAATTCAAGTCATATATACACAATGAGAATTTACTGATTCCTTAAAGCCAATAACTAAAGAGGGCGAGGAACATATGAAATTCGCTAGATGCACAAAAGAAACGAAACAACCCCCTAGTGGGAAGAAAGTAGCTATTATTGGAGCTGGTCCGGGAGGATTGCAGGCAGCTGGAGAACTTATTTGCAAAGGACATGAAGTTGTTGTTTATGACATGATGCCGGAGCCTGGAGGATTATTGATCTTTGGGATACCATCATTTAGAATGCCTAAACAAGCTATAAAGAAGGGAATTAAAGAGCTAGAGGATCTTGGCGTCCAATTTAAATGCGGAGTGAAAGTTGGTGAAGATATTGATCTAGAGGAGATAATACAGAATTATGACGCTGTCATTATTGCGACTGGTACTTGGGATGAGAGAAAGTTAAAGATACCTGGAGAGGATCTAGAGGGAGTTTATTCAGTATTAGATTTCTTGGTTAAATTAGCGCTACATGAAGAAGGGTACCTTAGTGAGAAAGATGTACCAAAAGTCGGGAAGAAGGTAATAGTTATAGGAGGAGGAAATAGCGCTATTGATGGTGCTAGAACAGCAAAGAGGCTGGGGGCTGATGTAACGATAGTATATAGAAGAACAAAGGAGTACATGCCTGCTTTCAAAGCTGAAGTCGCACACGCAGAAAAAGAAGGGGTAAAGTTCATCTTCCTAGCGACTCCAGTAAGGATATTAGGGGATGAAAATGGTAGAGTTAAAGCAATAGAATGCGTTAGAATGAAGCTTGGTGAACCAGATGCCTCTGGTAGACCGAGGCCAGAACCTATTCCTGGAAGTGAATTCACAATTGAATGCGATACAGTTATAACAGCTATAGGTGAGATACCAACTCCACCATTTAAAGAGAATGGCAAGAAATATGGGATAGAGATTGATTCACGGAACAGAATTAAAACTGATGAGGAAGGTAGAACTACAAGGAAAGGTGTCTTTGCCATTGGAGACGTGGTTACTGGTCCATCCATAATTGGTTCAGTTATATCCATGGCTAGAAAAGTAGTTAAAGCCGTTGACGAGTACTTGAGAACCGGTAAATGGTCTTAGATAAAATTCTAGTAGTAGTTATCATTGTAATCTACATCAACCTACTAGAATTTCCACATTTATTACTGCACTATCTCTTTTTTCTTAATACAAAAAATAAAGAAAATGGTTTATTTTAATGATTCTAGAATGGGTCTAACTCTAGTCTCGTAGTAAAACGCTATTAGAAACGCTATGAAATCTGGTATTACGAGAGATGAGAGATGTATTGTCATTATTTCCGTAGTGCTCATGATACCTAGGATATCATAGAATGTTACGAAGAGGCCTAGGGTGTTTATTGCGAGGATAGCTAGTGTGTATGTACCTACTAGTAGCCAAATTGTTGCTCCACCCTTCCTTTTTGTATATAATTTATAGCAACCGTATATAGCAAATAGAGAGGCCATAAACACTAGGCCTGTGCCGAATGCACCAATCATTAATGTTCTGACCCTAGAAATCGTGAATACTTCCCCATTTATCATGAAGGTTAATACGAGAGGTATTCCAACGAACTCTGTTTTCTCAACGTATATCTCTCTGTGAACGCCCCAAAAGATGATTATAGCTATTAGTAGCACCAAGAATCCAGAAACAATGAATAACATTACGTATATCGATGGATATCCATAGACCTTCGCTAACCACCCAATTATGAAAAGTGCGTTAGATATTATCTTGATTATCATTGATTTATTAATGAATACTAAGGCTTCGATATTCCTGATTTTGAGAATACCCCACAAATTTAGAAAAATCCCGATAATGGATAAGATTATACCAATAAACCACATACCTAACTCCTTAATCAAACGTCATAAAAACTTCTTAATCATACTCATGAAGACTTTCTCACAGTTATTTATTCTATCTTTTATCTCATCTACACCCATATACTTGTTCTTTATTAGCAAGGAATTAAACAAGACCTTATCATTTATCACTACAAGGAGATTACTCGAGCATTTCTTAAGCATTTCATCAGCTTCCAATCCAATCACTTTTTTCATGACGCTATGATACTTCTTAATTTTCTTGAATTTCTCATAGATATCTCCTAGATCAATTATTATTGTGTCATAAACCTTCTTCACAGCCGATATTAATAAGTCACTAACAAACTCGTATGTAGCTTCAATATACTTCTTTAATTCATTGATAAATAGAATAACTACCCAGCTAACCTCTTTTGGATCATCAACATCACTAAAAGCTAGAAGCAAGTAACCTCTCCCACCAATATGCTTTAGAAAAATAACCCTATTCTTTGTTTTAACAAACTCTATCTCATCCTTAGAAACCTCCCTTGACACCTCAAGTATAGCTGATATCACTCCACTTAAGAGATTCATCTCCTCTTTCTCTGGAATCATTACTATTGGTAAACCGTTCTCATCTATTATAGATACTGAAACAGGAATCATTAGAACTCAACATAGATTCAACTGTATAATGTAAACTGGGAAGTATTCAAAATATACTCGAATAAAAAATATAAAAAATTAATGTGATTGGATTAAAGGGATACATAAATTTAATTTCAAGAAATAGAGAATTTAACAAAATCTATAAATCCCATATTGAGCTCTTATAGTTAAGGCGATAACTAAGAGATATAGATAGGGGAAGAAAATGGGTATTTTTAAAAAGAAGATTAAGGCTGAAAATGCTCCAGTGATTCTGGAAGAAATCATTAAGATAATAATAAATGCTTCTGGGCAGAGCTTGAAAGATTTTATTAAATCATTCTTCGATAAATTAAATCTCCCCTCTATCCAGATAGACATCCCTGTGCACTCTAATTTCACAGACAGTCTTGTTAAGACCTTAATGAGAAGCATAAATAACGAGCAAGCGTTAACTGCTTTAAAGAAAATAAAAAAGATTCTGGATAATTACAAGTTTTAAGTGGGAAATAATATTAGATTGGTGTCTTATTTGCGTGAAAAGGAGCAAGTAGTGCTGAGGATCCACAGTATACTAGAGGAAATTGGGGTTCCATGGATCGCAATTAATTCACTAGCGCTATACTTATACGGGATAACTGATGATTTCGACTCCATATGGATGCTAGTTAGTGAGGATTACCATGATAAAATCGATGAGCTTTTTTCTCAGACATTTCGCCTAGTAGAAGGAATGAAGTACCAAGAAACGAAATACTATATATCAAATATAAGCTCTTATCTCACTAATTCATTGCCCCTAAATATATTGTCTGGACTAGTAATTAAATTAGAGGACAATATAATTAATCCTTCATTTAGAACAGTGCTATCTAGCTCAAAGAACATCTCTTTTTACGGCGCTAGAATTTTCATTCCTCCGCTGGAATGGCTATTCCTGTATTATTTAGCTAATCCCATTAAGAGAAATATCGCTATTGATATTGTAAATAAAATGGCAGGAGAAGGAATTAATTTTAATTTATTGGACACATTGCTAAATAATTTCCCAGAAGAGAAAAGAAGAGACATATTAGAAATTTTGGAGAAAACATAAACATAATTGTTTTAAACTCCTTTACTTAAAGGAAAGTGGCTAACTATTCTTCTGATGCTTAGAGTGAATTAAAATGTCGGAGAAGGATGAAAGCTCATTAAAAAGAGCTTTGGGACTGGGTTATACTACATTCTTCGGCATAGGCCTCATATTAGGCGCTGGAATATATGTATTGATTGGGCGAGCAGCAGCGTTTGTTGGAGATGCAATATGGTTAAGTGTCCTATTCGCAACTTTAATTGCTGTTATGACTGGTTTTTCTTATGCTGAACTCGCCTCCATGTACCCATTCGCTTCTAGCACTCATAGATATGTTAAAGAGGCATTCCCTAAGTATGAGATCATAGCTTTCATTGCTGGATGGTTAATCGTTTTCGAGGGGATTAGTGGAGCTGCAACAGCTGGAATAGGATTCGCTAGATACTTCGTAGCTCTATTAAATTGGGATCCCTCCCTAATTCCTTGGATAACAGTAGTATTAATCATATTACTCTCCGTATTGAATTGGTATGGAATAGAGGAATCAGCTCTCTTAACGCTATTATTCACATTTGTAGAGGCTGGAGGCTTAGTATTCATTGTAATACTAGGCTTCCTCTTAGGCACTAATAATCCCAATTACTTTGATATCTCATCTGGATTCGATCCATTCTTAGGCGTAATGCTAGGTGCTGCAGTATTCTATTTCGCTTTCACAGGATTCGAGCTTCAGCCAACATTAAGCGAAGAAACCAAGGAACCGAGAAAAACAATGCCAAAAGCAATAATCTTAGCTCTTCTTGCGTGTTCAGCTCTCTACCTGCTAGTTAGTCTAGCGGTTGTTAGACTACTGCCATGGAATGTTCTAGCTGAATCACATGCACCCCTAGCTGATGCTGCTGGAGCTGCTTGGAGTGGTTCTTACTACTTGTTAATGGCTATCGCTTTGTTCTCCACAACAAATACTGTGCTGGGATTCCTTGTTTCATCATCTAGGTTAATGTATGGCTTAGCAGACGAGAAGATCGTGCACAGAAGCCTAGCTAAGGTTGATTCTATTAGAAAAACACCATATATCTCAGTAATCTTCTCGGGTGTTATCTCAGTACTGATAGTTTTCATTACTCTCTACGTACCGATGATAACTGGCTGGAAACTAGTTATAGGTGGTGTTGAATACAAATTGATTGATCTAGTAGGGAAAACAGCGTCTTTAGCAGCATTATTAGCGTTTATTATCGTTAACATTTCAGTAATAGTGCTGAGATACACTAAACCAGACGTTGAGAGAGCTTTCAAAATTCCTTTAAATATAGGAAAATTCCCAATACTACCTTTACTAGCCGCCATATTGACTAGCTTATTCGTTTTCACAAGCTTCCTTGATTGGATAATATGGTTAACAACGATAATAGTTATTGGAATAGGGTTCATTCTGTATAAAGCTAAGTAAAGCAAATTTCTCCATAAAATTTTCTCATTTCATTAACTACTTATAATAATCTAAAATGATTTTAAGCTTGCATCGAACCTTAATTCTTAAGTAGTGATTATTTATAGTATTGATCTTGAAACTAAATAAAGGTAATTTTAACTTATTCTCTCGATTTGTAATAGCCATATTTTTAATCTCTGCACCAGATATATTAGTTAGATTTATAGGTTATAATTATCTTATAAACCCAAAGCGGTTTAAATATAGTTAAATAATTTAGAATGATATAAAAGATTTTAATTACTTCTATAATGATATTGAACACTTATGAAATTGCTGAGGGGATCAAAAAATGATTAGAGGTGTTATAGTATTACTGAAATCAGGTCTATTGGTTGCTCAGAGAGGTTTTGAGAAATCAGAGGTACTTAGCCCATTGATGTCAGCTGCTATAAGTCTTTCTGAAGAAATGGGTATGGGCTTGTTGAAAGCGATGGAGTATGGTAACTATAGATTATATATCTTGACGAGTAATAGTAACCCAGATGTTCTCGTTGTAGTGGCTACTGATCGTGAAGATGTCGCTTCTGAGGTTAAGGCGAGAGAGCTTGTTAATAAGATTGATAGAGTGATACCTAAAGAGCCTTTTAATTTAGTTACTGGAACACTCCAAGATACTGTTCTTGCAATCATTGATAATTTTCTGAAAGCTTCACCTGAGTTACCAAGTTTCTCAGAGATAATTGATCTTTCTAAGGTTATTGTTGGAGGTTTATCAACTGAGGCACTCGTCCAGATAGACAAAGAAATGAGAGATTTCGCGAGATTGGAGAAGGAAGCAGAATTAAAGAACAGACTTATTCCGAAGAAAATGGATATTTCTGATCCCGAGGTTTCTTTAAAGGAATGCATTGATAATTTTTATAATTGGAATCTTGTGGAGGCCTACAACATAGCTTATGCGCTAAGATCTATAGAGAGTTACAGCGATATAGCTTCTCTTATAGGGATAAAAATCGGATTAATGATCATTAGGATGCCACCTGACTTTAAATCTCTAACTAAAACTGATATAAACGCGTTAATGGATTTTGAAGCCAGAAATGTACCGAAGATCGTGGTTGAGTTTATAAGAAAGGAAGCTGAATCAGTACTGGAAGGAAAAGCTTCTGAGTATAGAGAATTCTTAAAACGACATGTAAATGAGCTAGCTGAGATATTTAAGAATGCTGATGAAAGAATGAAAAGCATATATTCAGTGTTACTCTTCTCTGTTTCAAGATATGTCTTATCATCCCCTCTTGGTAGTGATTTACTGTCATATTACAAGGAGAAATCGAGCATACTATATGAGATAATTTACAGTGCATTTAGGGAAATAGAGTTATTTGAGACTCTTTATGCTCCTAAGAATTGGTTAGATGTCCAAAGAATATTAACGGAAAATAAGTTGCATTATATGGAGATTAAAGAGAAATATAAATCAATCTTAAATATGCCAAGAATAAGGAAACTAGCTGCTTCATGGAAACGCGATTTCTTGGAAGTAAGCATATATGCATTATCCGCAATAAGACCTTATCTCTTATCATCTCTTGCAGCTGCAGAATCATATGGATTATCGATCAAGGATAGACAGCAAATATTAATGGATGCTTACAAATTAGTAATGGAAGATGCTTACGAAATAATTAAAGCTCTACCTCCTTTAAGCGTAGGAGCCTACTATGATTTCTATCAATTGATTCTTCACTTATTAATGTACCTCGGATGGGTTACTAATGGCGATATGAAAGAGACGATATGGAAGGAAGCGTTAAAATTGTCTAGAGATGCATACTACTTCTTCTTCAAGCTTTATGGCAGAGAGAGAATAACTGATTTAGATTTTGTTTCACGTGTCTCACCAATAGTCTTTATTATGAGCAAAGCGTCATTACGATTGAAGGAAATACCTAAAGAATTGCTATATTTAGCACGCATACTAGCTACCTTCGATGAAAGTGATGCAGAGGAAGTGGACTCTAGATCAGAAATGAATCGGTTCTCAGCTTTAATTAATACGCTGATGGCGTTAATAACTGTGGCAAGAGCAATGAATCTTACTGGTTTAAGAGAAAAAACGCTTTCTCAAGCACTAGATATTTTGCGAAGATTAATAACGTGGGCTATTCATAAGGGTGAGCTATCAAGAGAAGCTATAGATAATTATATTGATGGCATAAATGAGATAATTGAGGTGTCTAATGATAAGCAGAGATGTAAGATACTCTTACGTGATCTAATAGATTACGCACAAACCTTGGTTCAAGATCCAAACGAGAATAGGTTTGAGGCTGCTATTATCTATAAACGTGCTGGCGAGGTTCTAGTGAAATATTACGAGAAGTTTGGATCTGATGAAGAAATAGTGCACTTCGCTAGGAATTACCTCGGTACGTCCCTTGAAATCTGGAGAGCTGAGAATTATAAAGCTATTCCTGAAGAAATAGAACAAGTACTATCTAAGATATCATAAAAATATTTTTTAAAGATCGAAGACGGTTGGAGTTTTTTAATCGATGGCAGGTTTGGATTCATGAACTATCTTTACGAAATCTTCTATATCTACTTGACCCAAATTGCCTTCTTTCCTCTTTCTTAGAGCTATCTTGCCAGCTTGTTTCTCGCGAGCCCCAACAACAATCACATACGGTATTTTCTTTAATTCAGCTTCTCTGATCCTCTTATTTAATGTCAATGGCCTATCATCCAGCTCTACTCTAACCCCCTCTCTCCTCAGCACTCTCAATATTTCTTTAGCGTAATCACTCACTGCTTCATTAACAGGTAGAATTACTGCCTGAATTGGAGCTAACCATAATGGGAAGTCGCCACCGAAATGTTCGATTAGTATCCCAATGAATCGTTCTAGTGATCCCAGAATCGCTCTATGAATCATTACTACATATTTCTCAGTATTATCCTTATCAACATAAGTTGCGTTGAATCGTCTAGGCAAATTAAAGTCCAGTTGTATCGTGGTTAACTGCCATTTTCTACCAAGCACATCCGTCATGAATATATCGATCTTAGGACCATAAAAAGCTGCTTCCCCCTCCTCAACAGTAAACTTGATCCCCCTTTCCTCTAGCGCTTTCGCTAAAGCTCTTTCAGCGCGCTCCCAATCCTCATCTCTACCCATGTATTTCTCTTTATTTTGAGGATCCCTAACGGATAATTTAGCTGAAAATTTGAAGTTAAATGCATTCATTATTTTTGTTGTTAAGTCTATTAGGTTTAGTATCTCGCTCTCTAATTGCTCGGGTGTACAGAAAATATGAGCATCATCCTGCGTGAATCCCCTGACCCTAAGCAATCCGTGAAGGACTCCAGATCTCTCATATCTATATACTGTTCCTAACTCGAAGAATCTTATTGGCAGCTCTTTATAGCTTCTTTTTCTTGATTTATATATAAGTATGTGTCCAGGACAATTCATTGGCTTGATTGCGTATTTCTCGTTCTCTATGTCAAATATGAACATGTTCTCCTTATAGTACTTGAGGTGGCCAGATAATTCGTATAGCCTTGTTTTCGCTATATGCGGTGTATAAACTAATTGATAGCCATGGTTAAGATGTATATTTATTAGGAAGTCCTCTAGGATGCGTCTCATGAGTGCTCCTTTAGGTAACCAGTAAACAAGTCCGGGACCTGCTACCTCCTCAAACATGTTGAATATTTCTAGTTGAGGACCTAGAACTCTATGATCCCTCTTTCTAGCTTCTTCAAGCATTTTTAAGTACTCATCAAGCATCTCTTTCTTTGGAAAAGCAATTCCATATACCCTCTGCATACTTGGGTTTCCCTCGATCCCCTTCCAATAAGTTGATGATACGGATAATAATTTTACGTGCTTTACTATGCCTGTGAAGGGTAGGTGAGGTCCCTTACAAAGGTCCCTAAAATTGCCTTGCTCGTATATTGATACTTCATCTTCGCTCATATCTCTTAGTAGCTCAACCTTAAAATCCTCGTTTATGCTAGAGAAGATTTCTATAGCTTTCTCTCTTGGCACAACAACTCTCTTTATCTCGTAATTTCTAGAAATTATTTCTCTCATCTTATTCTCTATTATCTCTAAGTCATTCTGCGTGAATGGCTTATTATTAGTGTAGAACTCGTAAAAGAAACCATTCTCCGTTGGGTGACCAATACCTAGTTTATAATCTGGAAACAACTCTTTAACTGCATGCGCTAATATATGCGCCGCCGTATGCCAGAAAACATATTTCCCATCAGGATCATTAAAATCTAATATTTCTATTTCTCCATCATCATGCATGATTGTGCTTAAATCAACCAGCTTACCATTGTATCTGGCTACTAATCCTTCTCTTCCATTCAAGGCGTCTAGAATACTAATGCCTTTTTTTCCCTCTATTACCGTGCCATCTGGCAATTTTATTTTTATAGACAAGTTATTTCACCAGCTATCTTAACTAGCTCATTACTCCCTATTGATGTTTAAATCTTAAATCCCGCAATAAACTTAATTATCTTTTATTCTCATTTATAAAAAGGTTTGCTAGAATTATAATTAACGCATAGATGGTGATAAATCTTGCCGAGAGCTAGGTTAACTTGGTATGCTGAGTCAGTGATTCCATATAAATTGATTAAAGATATTGATGAGAAGGAAAGAGAGAAATTAATAAGGGCTGTTGAGAGAAAATTGATCAATAAGGATCTAGCTAAATCCTGTATTAATAAGCTTAGAGAATTACAGTTAATTGGAGAATGGCTTGTTGAGTTATGGTACTATGAGATTTTCGAGGATAGAAAAGATGACGCCACTGGATACAATTACGAGAAACCAGGAATAAACGTGTGGCGAGCGGAATGGATAACTACTGCTGTACCTTCCTCCGTTCTAGAAAAAGATGAAGAGATCGTCCATAGAACCAGAACATACAAGAGTATAAGAGTGAATAATTTGGAGCTAAGAGTCGTTGCTTATTTCACGATAAGCGAGGAGGACTAATCTCTCTCATAAATATTCTCCAGTAATGATTTAGTAACTCTACGTTGACTGATGCACGATTCGCTTTCAACTCTCTTATAATTGCGCATTCCTCATTAAGTTGCAGGGTGTCAATATCTAGTAGAGAACCAATCTTGTTTATTAATCCCGATAATTCTCTGTCATCATAGTTCAGAACTGGGTAATGTAATGTAATCGTATCCGTCTTCAACCATTTCAATAATCTTAACGTATCTGTATTAAGGGAACTACGCAGCCCGATAGCGATTCCCCTAGCTTTCTCCTCATTAGTTATTTCCTCTGCGAGATGAACCATGTATTTAAGTAAAATATACCAAGCGTACTCCTGGGGCACAATAGACATTATCTTCTCTAATTGTGCCTTAATAGAAATAATCCTTAATTTACACATTCCCTCGCAAGACTTATTAAAAATCTGGCTTACAAGCATGTTTAATTTCCTGATCAGGTTCGTATCTCCGCATAAATCAAAATGAATGGATGTTATTGGGCAACCGCGCTTCATCAATAACCATAGGGACGCAATTGACTCGAGATCTAATCTAGTTAGTACAATTACCCGCGACTGCACACCAACAGGCAATCCTCCTGCTGTACGATAAATGCTAGTGTAGATAAACGCTTCTTTCTCTCGCACCTCTATGTGTATGGGAATATCTGGATTCTCTAGATTAACACTTAATCTCAATTTTTCTTTTATATATCTACCCACATCATATCTTATCTCCGTTGTACCGAATTCCTTACTAACTACTTTCCTAGATATAATTGCGAATGATTTAGGAGTTAATCCTTTCCTCACCAACGAGGAATAATAGTGTTTAGCTACGGATAATGCAGCATCCTTAATGGTTTCTAAATCACTTTCACAGATTCTAGCTGGAATGAGAGCACTAATCCCAAAAATAGGTTTAAGCAAAGTAATTAAATCAAGGGGCTTCTGAGTACGTATAAATATGTATCCCCATCTCTTCTCAACGACCCCGTTATCCTTAACCCTATTAGCTATCCTCAAATAAAGTTTCCTTTCCCATATACTTCGAACAGCCTCACTCTTTATAGGTATCTCTCCAGATAACCTAACTATAACTGCGTTTAACGGTGAATCGTTACTCAAAGCCATCACTACTGGTTTAAATCTAGATTTTCTCTAATAGATCTTCACTAAATGTCTCGATTATATTCACGCCAGCACTAGCCCCTATAACATCAGCACCAGCCTTAATGAAGCTTAAAGCTTGTTCAGCTGTTTTAATCCCCCCAGCCGCTTTTATTTTAGCTTTATTACCTATAGCTCTCCTAATGATTTGAACATCGCTTAAGCTAGCACCTCTTAAACCAAAACCAGTATTAGTTTTAACGAATTTAGCGCCATTATTAACAGCAATTAATGAAGCCTTCTCTATCTCTTCCTCCGACAAATAACTCGTCTCAATTATCACTTTTACTGGTAAGGGATTAGCCTCTACAACTACTGATTTAATATCTTCACCTACATCCTCATAGTTACCCGATTTAAACGCTGATATATTAATAACCATATCTATCTCGTCAGCACCTAATTGCTTAGCTATCTCTGCCTCCTTAACTTTAACTGGTGTTGCTGTGTATCCTAAGGGGAAACCAACAACTGTAACCACTTTTATTTCTTCATTCCAAAGCAGCTCTCTAACAAATGGAACCCAGTATAAAGGTACGCAAACAGCTCTAAAACCATATTTCTCTGCCTCTTGAACAAGCCGTTCAAAATCTCTCTTGGTTGCTTGGGGCTTTAGTAATGTGTGATCTATCCTCTTTGCTAATTCCTCTTTTGTGCTGGGCACATTCCCCATAGTTAATCAACCTCTACTCACTATTTTTTAGTACATCCAAAATTTTATTTAAATGGTCTCTAACAAAATCTTTCCTGAATAATCTAATTATCGGAGGCCCTTCTCTCTTATCTAGTACAATAATGTATAATGCTTGATAAATCTCCTTGGGCTTTAACCCTACTTCAGAAGCAACTTTCTTAACTAGATCTCGTAGCTTCTCCATGCTTAAATCATCTGGATCAATGCTCAATGCATTAGTTAAGAAAACACTAATTGCTTCTTTCTGTTTCTCAGAAAGCTTATTGAGGACATCTTTTATTAATGGTAGCGATGGCTTATAGAAATCCTTCACCCAGTTCGAGACCCTAATTAATCTCTCACGTATATCCGCTATTTCTCTCTCAGATAAACCCTTAGGCAGCTGTCTCATTCTAGCCAACATCTTCATTCCATCCTCAACACTTTCCATCCATAGCGCTGCATCGATCATCACGTTGTACGGGATCCTATGAGGTTTCTTTTGATGAAGTCTAGTTAACTCTACTTGTGATAGTATGTAAGTAGCGTAGATCCTGTCTGTATCTGGCTTGGGTAATTTAAGATTCCCACTTAGCAAATCATAGAACTTTGCTTCTAGTTTATCGTAAGCATCAACGTAACTAGGAATATCTAGTGGAGAGAAATCAATGTGTTTTAAGCTTTCTTGATAAATATTCTCGATCTGTCTTCGCAACACAATATACTTTAGAACCTCTGGAGCAGCGTACTTTAACCACTCCTTCATACCGAAACCAACACCCATTCTCTTAGAGAACTTCAATTTGCTCTCCCTTCTAGCATCCTCAGGAGGAATCCAGTAGAAAAAGTCATAGAAAACAGATAGAGGAGCCTTCCTATTAAAGAAGTTTTGCATTAGAGCTCTACCAGTATCGTAACTACTCCCACTTGCCATTAAATCCTTACCCATCGGCTCAAAATGCACGTTGAAAACAATCCATCTTAATGGCCAATCAATACGGAATGGGGGTTTACCTTGAGCCTTTTCTACATCTGCTACTCCTTCATAGCCACAGTGACTACATTTATATCTAACGTATCGCCCATCTTCAGAAACACTAATTGGGATTACCCCCTCATCCATTCTACCGCATCTCTCGCATTTTGGTCTATAAGGAATCCAGTTCTCGGGGTACAGACTCTTATGACCTGCTTTTTTACGAACCTCATTTATTATTGCTCTAACTTTCTCCCTCTCAACCAGCACTTTCTTGAGTAATTCTATGTACTTTGGATTATTATGAATCTCGTGCGCTCTTATTGCATCGATTTTTAAACCGTAATCTCTGAAACTATCTACAACGGGGGCTATGAAATGTTCAGCGAAATTCTTATGACAACCCCATGGATCATCTATCTCGTCAAATGGTAATCCACGCAACTCTTCCTCTCTCTTCTTAAATTCATCTGGTGCGAAGACAGGAGCTTGCCTAAATGGATCCCTAGAATCTATAGCTACTATAGCCCTACCATTGTAACCCCAAAACTCTAGAACTTGAATCAATGCATGCGTTATGCATAGATCATTGAAATTTCCTAGATGAATTTTTCCTGATGGTGTGAATCCTGCTTCCGCTACATATTGTTTCTCGTTTGGAAAGTGTTTTATGACTTCTTCAGCAGCTCTATATATGAAGTGCCCGTAAAGCTTTCCAGACGCAATCTCCATAATTTTGCTTTGAATATTACTCAAATGCATCACCAGTTATGTGATGATTATGGGTGTTCTTATAGAAGATTTAAATATATAACTGTGTAATCAATTTTTAATAAACGTAAAAATATATTTGAATCTAGTTAATGGTTATTCCCGGTGGCGCTTTTGAAGTTTTACTGCGAAATTTTTACTAGAAATTTTCTTCCAGCAGTAAGAGCTATTATAGCTGAAAACCTAACTGAAAAATACGGTTTAACTCAGATTGAAGCAGCGAAGAAAATGGGTTTAACTCAAGCAGCTATTAGTCATTATTTAAGATCTAAGCGAGGGGCGAAAGCGTATAACATTTTGAAGCAAGATAAGGAGGTTTTGAATTACATTAAGGAACTAGCTACATTGATCTATGAGGGGAAGGGAAATACTAAGGAGGCTTATGATTATGTCTGCAAGATTTGCGAATGGATACGGTCAAGAAAAGAAATAATTGAAGAGGTAGCTAATACTGACGAGGAGATAATGTTCCCTCATTAAGTCCTCTTAGTTAGTTATTTTGAGATTTCTTCTAACGTGAGACCTTTAGTCTCTATTCCAGCTACCTTAACTGATAATGCACCTATCAAGTGGAGAATGAAGAATGCTGTGTAAGCGATCATCAAGTATGCTCCTCCAAAAGTAAGTATCTCTGTTATCATTGGTGCTAGTATTCCAGCTACTCTACCAGTCGCAGCAGCAATTCCGGATCCCGTTCCTCTATACTCTGTTGGATAGAGTTCTGGTGTATAAGTATACAGAGCAGACCAAGCACCTAAATTGAAGAACGATACTACGAGAAACCCTATAAGAAGTATTGTCCCTATTTTATATCCAAGTAATCCAACTGTTCCTAATTCTATATAGTCAGATAGACCAACTGTTATAGATCCTATAGCTGCTAGAGTTAGATATATTTCAAGCACTTTCTTTCTTCCTACTCTATCTAGTAGATAAGCAGCACTATAGTAGCCCGGTATCTGAGCTGATGTAATTATTAGACTCCAGAATAATCCCCCTACTAGACTGTATCTATCAGCTAGAATCTTTGGGAGCCATATAAAGATTCCATAATACGTATAGACTAGGATAAACCATAGGGTCATTAGAAGTATTGTTCTAATTAGATACTCTCGCTTAAATAATTCACGCCAACTAATCTTAGTAATTTTCTCTGATTCAACTTTGATCTCTTGACCTTCTGGAATCAGCTTATTTTTTCTCAACACTTCTATTGCTTCATTAACCTTGCCTTTCTTTTCTAGGTAGCGAATCGATTCTGGAAGGTATATAGCTATTAGTGGAATCAAGATTATCGGGGTCAAGCCCCAGTAAAATACTCCTTCCCAATCAATTGATTGAATGAAGACTAGTGGCAGGAATAGACTTAATAAAGCGCCCCACACCCAAGCTGTCTCGATTAAACCAACAAATGTTCCACGATGTTTCGCTGGTATGTACTCGGATATGTATACTCCTGGAATAGGTAGTGCTCCGCCGAGCCCTATTCCAGCAATAAATCTATAGAGAAGAAGGATATTGTAGTCATGTGTTGTTCCACATAGAGCCGTGAATACTGCGTGGATGAGAACTGTTAGTAATAGACTGGATTTTCTGCCGATTATGTCAGATAGCTTGCCTATTCCTAAAGCGCCGAAGAACATTCCTAAAAACCCAATACTTATGAGTAATCCCGCGCCACCCCAATTATTAACTAGTTCTGGCATCATTTTTTTGATCAAGCCAGATATCAGCAATACGTTCATAGCGGTGAATAGATATGTTAGAAACGCGATTGATAGGATCAAATAGTGAAATCTTGTTAATTCCGTTTGCTCTAGGAACTTTATCAATGACATGTCAATCACCTGTTTATCTCTCATTTAAATAATCTTAATAAGTTTCTTATGAATGAGGAAAATTTTTGTACGATCTTTCTTATCTTTGCAAAAATTGTTAGTGAGTTTTCAGGTGACTCCAATGAAAATTGATCGCGAGCAATTTATTAAGAGCCTTAAAAGCGTTAGAGACATAGAAATTAAAGATAACATAACTGTCTCTGAACTTATTGACGCATTTGGCGTGGCTGGTGGCTTCACAGCTAAAAAGATTTATGAGGCAGCTCGAATACTTGTGGATATGATAAGTGATAAAGAAAGCACTAACTTTCTCTCATTTCCAGCTGCAATTGTAGCAACTGGTACAAGGGGCGTTCTGAAAGAACTCATATCTAGGAATTATTTCGATGTAATGATTACTACTTGTGGTACAATTGATCATGATATTGCGAGATGCTGGAGAGATTATTATGGAGGATGGTTCGAAGCTAATGATAGTGAGCTAGCTGAGATAAATGTTTTTAGGCTTGGTAACGTGTTTATCCCTATGGAGAATTATGGATTCATCATTGAGGAAATAACAAGAGATTTTCTTAAAAAGATATATGATGCTGGAGCTCGCGAGTTAGCTACATATGAATTATTAAGGAAACTTGGTGAATACATTGATGACTGCCCAAACAAAAAGGAGAGTCTTTTATGGTGGGCTTGGAAAAATAATATTCCAGTTATTGTTCCAGGTATAACTGATGGAGCATTTGGTTATCAATTATGGCTCTTTAAGCAAGATCATAAAGATTTTAGAATAGATGTTTTTAGGGATGAAAGTAAGCTTGATGAAATTATTTATGAGTCTGATAGAACTGGCGCTCTAATAATTGGGGGAGGTATCAGTAAGCATCACGTGATATGGTGGAATCAGTATAAGGATGGTTTAGATAGAGTTGTTTATATTACTACTGCAGTTGAGTGGGATGGCTCTCTATCTGGAGCTAGAACGAGGGAAGCAATATCTTGGCATAAGGTTTCTCAAAAAGCTAGGCATGTAACTGTTGAGGGAGATGCTACGGTTATCTTACCGCTTTTAACTGCATATATAGTTGATAAGTTGAAGTGATTGAGATAAATTAGACTCCTTATTCATTAAGATTTAAGTTCATTATTATTTTACTATTTATACCTACATCATGGGATCATTGATGGGATTGAGATGGATGAGGAACAACTGAACAGCATCATAGATAGTGTTCAATTTGTCGAGGAGTTAATAGGGGGTAAAATAAATTTCGTAGGGATCATCGATGATTTTGCTATAATAGAAACAGTGAATGCCTATATATTAATAGTAAGTAAGAGCGTAAAAATAAAGATTGAGGATAAAGGGTATTATTACTACTTTAAGTCTCTGCCTAGGCATTTATCAAAAATAGGTATTAAGTGCTCTGGATACTATATAGAGCATGAGAATAACATAATACTTATTGCGCCGCGAGATAAATGTGCTGGAAGTATTAGATTTGCAGGGCCAAAGAAGGAAAGAATAGGGGCTAAAGATGTTTTGATGACGAGTTTACTATCAATGTTTGATGATGAGAGCGGTTACATTAAATACAGGGGGAAAATTGTTGGCGTTTTATCAACTAATTATGTTTCGCCTCTAGCTGATCTCGCTCTCATCACTTTAGAGAAATTAATAAAGGCTGGAGCACAAATAGTTAAGATAAATGACAGGGTTCTAGAGACTCGCTGGCTTAAGAGGATTAAATTTGGCGTTAAGCCGATAATATTCAATAAGATTGAGATAGATTTTGAAGAACTCGAGAGAAGACTCGCTATGTTAAAGATTCAGTTCACGCAAGAACTAACTAAAATACGAAAGTTACTAGATAAGTTCATCGATGATGTATACGAAACAATAGTTGAGTACTTTAGGGGACCAGAAAAATTTATTGGCAAGGCTGCAGTCGTAGCCGGTAAACTCTCTGATTACGAGTTCAGGATAGTTTTATCGAAACTACTTACAAATCTAGTTAGTGAAGCTTGTTATGGTGAAGATGCATTCAATATATCACTCGCGATAATAGCGGATCCAGTTAAGATATGCTTGTCAAATAAAATGGTTCCTAAAAGTAAGATGAAAATAAATGAAATAGATACACTCACTGATGCCAAGCTTCACCCATTGCTGACTACAGTCTCGATGGTTACTGGTCTAGGTGATATCATGAAATTTAAAGTAAACAAGTATGAGGGCATAGCGATAAAGGGGTCTCAGGGGGATCTAACAATGGTTGCTCTAGCTTATAAATCTTCGTAAAACAATCAAGTTGATAATTAAATTATTTAACTAATAATACTAATAATGGAGCCAATTACTCAGAAAAATTGTTTAATAATTCGCTTTCTATCCGACTCCCATTAAATGCGCTCTAGCATTATTGGAATGCCCGCACTATTTCATGAACATCACCTCACAGCCATTAGACACGACTAGAAGTCAGGTTAGAAGCGTAACGAGCCTCATCACGACATTGTACTTGATCTGGAGCTTGATTAATCGCTTTATATTATGCGCTGCAGCCATTAGCTTG
>JALWRR010000081.1 GCA_026993975.1 Promethearchaeati archaeon
CGTTCAAAAACATCAACCCTACTTTTAGAAATAGTTTTGGCAAAGAATTAATTTATATGAATTTTATTTAAAAATTTAATCAATTTGCAATGATATTTGATTCGTAATACTGTTGAAATTAAAATTAATCTTAATGCGAAGAAAAAATAACACTTTTATCTTTTCAGTAAATTGTAGATAAATATAGCTAAGAAATTAATTGAGAAAAAAACTTAATATGGAGTTATTATGTCTATTTTTATTTGAATTCGAAATGTATTTAAAGATGCAGTAATTAAGCTGAATCAAGCGGGATTCTCATGAGCAATTATCAAGATAATATAAAAGATGACCTTAGTTTCTTGTTGTCTGCACTAAAGAGTTATTTAGAGAAAATGAAAAAAAGCTTAATTAGTAATAACTTAGAAACTTTCGTCATCATCTATAAACAGTTTAATAGAACTTTAGGAGAGATCTTTGGAATAACGAAGTACGGAGACGGTGTCCCTAAAACAGAAAGAGATGAAGTTATTTTCAGCGCGTTTAAAGAGTTAGATGAATTAATGAGAGAGGCTCACGAGATAGAGGAGGAATTCTTAAAGAAATTGAGCGATAGTAATTAAGCTAGATTACTGGCCAAGTTATTTATAATGTATTTGAAAGCAGATAAACCATCATTAAAATGGAGGCTTGCATGTTTCTTTACCTCTGGATTGTTACCAATCGCTATTGCTAATGCGCTGTGTTCCAGCATTGGGATATCGTTTAATCCATCTCCCAGCGCTATTACTTCTTCTTCACTTATTCCCAGTGTCCTTAGAACGATTCTTAAGGCAGCATACTTATTAACACCTTTTGGGAAAACCTGGATAACGTTATGCATTTTATGGTAAGTTAAGTCAATTATATCTCCGTAATTTGCTCTAGAAATTATTTTCTTGACCAAAGTATCAACGTCACTGAAATATTTACCTGCAGCAATCGTTAAGATTACGTGCGTAGCTGGAATAAATACACTCATTCCAAATTCTCTCAGAACGCTTCTCTTTATTTCTTCCCTAGCTAACTTAAACCTGCCTAATACCTCCTTATCAACCGAATAAACAACTCTGTATGTTTCTGGAAAGAGAATCACTGCTCCCTCTTCCCCAATAAGAATTGTTCTATTCACATCTAAACCCATACCATTAACTAAACCCTCTAGCCAGGATATTTGGCGACCAGACAGAAAAACTATTCTAGTAAGATTAGAAATCTTTATGAGAGTTTCACTTAATTCTCTGGGAACTGGATCATAATAAGGCTTAACCACACCGTCTACATCTGTAGCTATAACCCTAAACATTTCCATCACGAGCTTTCCTCAATTTCTCAAGAATCTTCTCTCTAACATCTACAACTCCTTCCTTACCAGCGTACAAAGCTTTTTCAGCGAGATCTCTCAAGCTAGTAGCTTCTTCTCTCTCAAACAAGACATGAAGCATCATTGGTAAGTTAACGCCAGCTACGATTTCAACATTATTTCTCTCAGCAGCAATTAGGGCTGATACATTCATCGTTGTTCCTCCAAATAAATCCACAAGAACAAGGACTCCGTCCCCATCATCCACAGAATCAATAGCCTCCATAACTTTAGCCTTAAGATCCTCTAGTCCCTCTCCTTCAAGCAGAGGTACTGCAACAGTTTTCTCAGGCTTTCCATAAATCATTCTAGTAGCTTCCAATAAGGCTTCAGCGAGATGGAGATGAGAAACTATAACGATACCTATCATATCAATAACCTTAGATTAATCTTGAGAAAAAATTAGAGAAAAATAAGAAAATAAAAGTTAAATGGTTTATCTATTTTTTACGAGCAGCAAATATATCAATGATAACGGCAACAATCAGTAATAACACGCCAACAAAAGCATTTAGCAAAGTTGGCCACTGGAAAGCTGTTCCAGGCGGACCTAGCACATTAAGTAAGCTTAAACCGAGACCAGTTAAGAACAATGATAATACCGCTAGGCTCAATGGGACTCCTCTCTTAACTATCCAGTAAGCGTAGAGAACTATTAGCAATGGTAGTAACCTAGGAATAATCATATCCATAATCTTCTGGATGCTGACCCCATATATCGATAATGTAACTTGCACGAACGGTGGGGGAGTAACATATGAAGCTCCAATACCACCCATCATCGCAACAGCGAATGCTGCTATTGCATCTCTAAAGAACTTTAATACATCGCCCTTTAGAACTAGAGCTAATCTATCTCCATACTTGTAACCATATATCAATGAATAGAATTTCACAGCCCAGGAAATAGGTATCCATATCAATAGAGCTATAATTGGACCTAAGAAATTCCCTTGAGCACCAAGACTAGCTCCAATAGCGAATGCGATAGGTAATAGAGTAAACCACATTATTGAGTCTCCTAAGCCAGCGAACGGTCCCATTAACGCGGTCTTTATAGCTCTTATTGTCTCGATGTCAGCCCCTCTCTCCTCCATAGCTATCGTCATTCCTAGGATTATGTTGTGTAGGTGTGGTTCAGTATTATAGAACTCTGAGTGCATTGTTAACCATTCTTTTAATTCCTCATCAGTCTTCCTTAATTTCTTCTCAATATTATACATACCGTGAGCATAACCAGTACCCATCATTCTCTCATAGTTCCATGAGCTCTGGATAAACCATGAAGTCCAGAATGCTCTAATTAAATCACCCCTAGTTATTATTCCGGGCCTCTCCTCCTCGCCAACTGCCTCAATCTTGAATTCACCGAACTGAATCATCCATCTAGCAACATAGATACTTCCAACTAGAATAGTGGAGAATATAGCTACAGCCAGCAACGATAAATTAAAGTAAGCTACTAAAGCGAAACCCCAAAGGAAATAAGGTAAGTACTCAGTTCTATAGAACATCCTAAGCAATAAAGCTACACCCAAAGCCGGCATCCACCATCCAGCAATACTCATAGCGCTCCAGAATGGAGCTACTAGCGGTGAAGTAATCGATTGTTTAATAGCTAACGCAACCTCTGGTGTAGCACCTAGAAACGCGAAAACACCAACTGGAATAGCTCTGCTTAAAGCCCATGGAATAGCACCCAAGATATTGATTAAGCCAACTATTTTATAGTTCCCCTCAGCAATAGCTGCATCAGCCCAGTGAGTGAAGATAGCGTCACCAGCCCTAACTAGAATCTCAATATTCATTGTTAATGCAGCTACAGGTATTGCTATTGGAACTAATGCTACAGCAGCCTCTGGGGTGGGAGCCGTTCCTATAATTACTCCAAGTGTGGTTGCAACTATTGTTCCAGAAGCAGCTTCCGGAACGGTTCCACCACCAATTGTAAAGAGCCCTAAGAATGAGAATTCTATGAGTGAACCAGCTATTAGTCCTAGCAATGGGTTCCCTAGAATGATTCCAGAGATGGTACCAGCTATTGTTGGTCTCCAAATACCCGTTGGAGTTACCCATATGTAATCAAGTCCACATATGAAAGCGAATACCGTTAGAGCTAGTGCTTGAGCTGGAGTTATTGCTGTTGCTGTTTGAGCATGTACTCCCTCGAAGTGAAGGAATAATGCTATAGCTATCACGGCGGCATACAACAATATTGTGTGTTTTTCAATTGTTAGAAATTTGTTATTTTTATGATTCTCTATCATTAATACACCTTACCGATTTATTAAATTTTTTTAAATAAAATGAGTTTTTTTAATATGTTTATTTGATAAAAGTATTAAAAATCTTTCCATTATTTTTAATATTATTTGCGATTAATTATTTATTCGATGATTCAATTAGTTTATTGAAGAATGCTTGATAATTCGCCGATTATTTTGACTGTTTATTTACTTGAAAAAAGAATAAATTTTAATTCACTAATGAAAATAAATTTAGGATGTATGTTTCTTGCTATTAAATTTAATCTAAGCAAGATAATTTATTAAAGGGAGGGTTTCGCATGATTCCTAGACTTCTAGATGCTTCTTGGAGTGAAATAAGAAGCATGAGTAAAGATGATTTAGTTGAATCTATAAGGCTTAGCGAAGGACGAGTTATAGCGGCGGAGGTTGTCGTTACTGCACCTTCATTAATAGATAAGGTATCAAATGTTGAGATCGCCGCTTCTTTCGGTGCAGATATAATTATTCTTAATTTCTATGATGTGAGAGAAAAACGCATTGTTAATCTGCCAACTGAGATCAGTAATCTAAGTAAGTTGAGAGATTTTGTAGGGAGACTTATTGGGGTTAATTTAGAGCCTGTTAAAAAGGATGTTGCGAAGGAATTAGGTTATAGTGAGGGAAGATTAGCTACTGTAGAGAATGCTCAAATGGCTGTGGAGGATGGTGCAGATATACTAGTTATTACAGCGAATCCAATGGCTAAAGTCACGTTTAGAGAGATTCTAGCTGCTTTAAGGGAGATTAGAGAGAATGTTGGTGATAGTGTCATGATACTTGCTGGGAAAATGCATTTAGCTGGAGTATATGGAGAGCAATTGACTGGAGATATTATTCATGAGTTCGCTAGAAATGGAGCGGATGGAATATTGATTCCAGCTCCAGGAACTATACCAGGAACAACGATTGAATTCGGTAAGGAAATAGTGGATAAGGCTCATGAAGAGAATTTGTTGGTTATGTCATGTATAGGTAATTCGCAAGAGGGGTCTGACGAAGAGACGATAAAGAGAATAGCTTTTCTTGGAAAAATGATTGGAGCTGATATTCATCATATAGGGGATTCAGGATATAGAAGTAGTGTAGCTCAGCCGGAAAACATAATGGCTTACTCGATAGTTATTAGGGGTAAGAGACATACTTTCAGGAGAATTGCTCAATCTATTCTTAGATAGCTGGGATACCCTTATTGCCGAGAATAAATGTAGTTGTTTATTTTTATGAATAAGATTTTATATGTTTTTATCATTTTGATTAAAGATGTGTACGTACTTAGCGAGGTGCTGATTAATGAAAATAACCTTGTTGAGGATTGATGATAGATATGTTCATGGGCAAGTTACCGCTGCATGGGTTAGGATCGCTAATGCGAACGAGATCTGGGTTGTTAATGATTCTGTCGCGAAAAATCCTGTAATAAAACAATTACAGAAATCGCTGGCTCCTCCAGGAACGAATGTTGAGGTATACACCATTGAGGAAGCTATAAATAAGATAAAGGAAGAGCAGGGGAAAAATGATAATAAACGAGTATTAGTTCTGGTTGCAAACTGTGTAGACGCTCTAAAATTAGTGGAGGGAGGAGCTAAAATAGATTCAATTAACCTAGGTCAAATGGCGTTTAGGCATGGTAGGAAGCAAATCGCTAAAACTGTTTCGCTTTCACCAGAAGATGTTGAAGCCATTAAAAAACTTGTTGATATGGGAGTAAATGTTTGGTATCAGCAATTACCTGATTTCCCCTCAAGACCACAGGATGTAATGAAGTTACTTAAAGATAAGAAACTAATATAATTAAGGAGGGAAATATTTGGCTGAATCATTATCAAAAGTTTATTTTAGTTTGTTAGGCGCAGGTAAGATTGCTTTTGTTCATGCATGGGCTGCAAAAACTGTTTCTATTTCTTTTGATGATCTTGATCCTGAAGTAATTGTGCTAAATGGAATTTATAATAGGACGTTGTCAAAAGCGGAGAGTTTAAAAAATAGGTTCGGTTTCAAGTACGTAACGAATGATTGGAGAAAAATAATTAATGATAATGCTACAAATGCTATTAGCGTGACAACAGCAAATGTGTTTCATGAGGAACCAGTAATTGAAGCTGCTGAGAGAGGTATCCATGTTTTATGTGAGAAGCCGATTGGAGTTGATTATGAGCAAGCAAAAAGAATGTATGAGAAAGTGAAGGAAGCAGGTGTAGTTAATTCTACAGCACTAGTTATGAGATTCATGCCATCTGTTTTATTCGCAAAAGAACTAATCAATTCTGGTAAGCTAGGTAAACTCTACCATTATAGGGCCGTTGTAGCTCACTCTAGATTTGTTGATCCGGAATTACCTATTGAATGGAGAATGAAAAAGGAGATCGCTGGAGGAGGAGCACTAGCAGATATAGGAATACACCTAATAGATTTAGCGAGATACCTAGTTGGCGATGTTTCAGAAGTATCAGCGATTTCTAGAATATTTATTAGAG
>JALWRR010000082.1 GCA_026993975.1 Promethearchaeati archaeon
CATTCAAAGTTAAGGAAAGAGAGGAAAGAACGCATGAGGAGAGATTTCCGTGGGATTTAGTAACTGGTATAGTACTATTATTAATACTAATAATCGTGATAGGTAGCTATGCATATAGATATACTGTAAAGGAAAAATACAGAAAACCGAGAAAAAGAAGAAGAGCAAAGAGATAACATATCTCCATTCCATCGTATGAGATTGCGATCAGCATTTTTCCTAATTTTTAATTAAAACACTACACGATTATGCTAGTCAAAAATAATCCTATTGTATGGTGGATGAATGGATAAAATCTCTTTCCAAATTTTCCATAATAATCGGCTAATCCAATTCCATATAATGATTTCCCATCTATGCTAACTACGTCCTCATAAGCATTTAAGATGCGTTTCACTAAATCTTCATTTTCCTGAGGGAAGATTGAGCATGTCGAGTAAACTATCTGAACTTTGTTCTCCATGTTCACTAATTGTTGAATTATATTTTCAACGATGCTTAATTGCACACCTGAGAAATAATTAATCATTTCTGGTTTTAAGCGCCATTTAATATCAGGTGATAAACCAATCATACCAGAAGAAGTGCATGGAGCGTCTATTAGGACCTTATCAAAACTTTTTTCTAATTTGATTTTTCTAGCGTCGGCGTTGGTCAATATGACGTTATTTATGTTGAAAAGTTTAAGAAGGGTTCTCATGCGTTTAAGTCGGTTAGGACTTATATCAATGGCATATATTTTCCCTGAATCATTGAGATAAAAGTTCATAAGTATAGTTTTTACTCCTGGTGCAGCGCAGGCATCAAGTATTATTTCTCCAGAAGTTATTTTTAGTGCTTTAACAACTCCAATGCTTGCTTTACTAACTGGTATAGCAAGTCCTTTCTTATAGAGGTTAGTTTTGGTTAAGGGTTTACTAAATTTACTTATTTTAATAGCTATGTCCTTAAATTCTTCATCCTGTTCCGCGTTGAATCCTTCTTTGTTTAAGGATTCAATAGCTTCATCAGGGCTTATCCTATTAATATTAATTGCTATCCATTTAGTAGGTCTCTTATTTAAACTATCTAGTAAAAGCTCTAGTGTATTATTATCTATCCTATTAATCAAGTTCTTTATCATCCATCTAGGAAAACTATATCTCAGAGCTAAGCGGTCAATATCTGTATCACCAGTAGGAAAATTGATATGTGATATTATTTTATTAATTAGCTTAGAATTATTGGTTTTGGTTCGGATTTGTGATAGTTCATAATTATTGAATAGGATTCTGTATGTTAGTATACGTAATAGATTGAGTTCCATTGTACTTAAATTGGATAAATTAACGTTCGCTTTCTTAGAAGCGGTTCTTAGAGCAGTATCTATCGTTAAGAGATAGTTAATTGTCCCGAAAAGAAGTTTTTGTACTCTATGCCTCTTCCTTCCTTTAATCCTGATATGGTATGTGAATTTTTTTAAACTTACATGATTCATGCTTTTTAGGAATAAAGAGAGGTATTTCGCAGCTAGTTTATCTGTTGATGCCAAAATTACGCATCCTCCGTAACTTTCTCAAGACGCTTTTTTCTCCATTCGCTTAGTACATTCTCTATCTCAAATGATATAGCTTCTTCCTCTGGAAGGGTCCTAAACTTCATGTTCTTGACGGCGATATTAAGTTGGTCGCTAGTTATGAAAGTTATATCTGATTGTAGCTGGATAGGAGGTTCAAAGTCCTCTGTGAGAAGTAATGGGATGTTACTAGTCTCGAATACTTCTAGAGCTTCGTTTGAAAAATTATTTTCCCGCGCTATAATCCCTTTTATACCTTTACTTATAAGTAATTGTGCTGTTTTTCTTCCTCCACCGCTAGGATCCTCTACATATATAATGTCTCCTGGGAGAATACCATACAATGCATCCAATTTCTCGACATATTCTCTCGAGAATTTAACTAGCTTCTTGACCGCTATATACTCCTTAGGTTTCTTTAACAGGGCTTTTAAATTATCGATGTATCGCTCCATTTTCATTATTTTATCTTTTTGAAAGAGAACTATTTTTTGATACTCATTCATTTTCTCTTCGATTTCTCTAATATACTCATCCTTTAATTCCTCTATTTTCTCGCTAATTCTTTTTCGCCATGTGTATTCTTTCTTTATTAATAAATTCTTCAATTTCTCTATCTCATCATTTTTCTTCTTTATTTCCCTTTCGAGCTCAGTAATTTTTTCTTCTAGTTCTTTTATTTTTTCTGTTGCATTAGCTAGTTTTTGATGAAGCTTCTCTCTCTCGTTTATTAAATTTTGATGAGATGTAAGTTGCTTATTTGTGTCAATAGTGATCCTCTTTGATTGGAAACGTAATAAATCAATCAAATTTTTCTCAAAATGCTTTCTAATTGCCTCTCTAATGCTTTTTCCCTGTATTACTTCTCGTTTTATTTCATCGGAGTTAAGCTTTAAGGGCATGTAAGACAAGATGTTATCTATTTTTTGGAAAAGATTTCTATATTTCCTGTACGCCATTAAAGCAGCAGTTAATGCATCACGTTCATGCGAATTAGATACATCAATATTTAATTGTCTGATTAGTTCGTTTTTTTCCATGACGCTTATGGTGTGTCTAGGGTTATAGCAGATAGCTCCAGTTTTACTACATAGTTTTTCAATAAATTGAGGTATTTTAGGTACATCCGTAGCAATAATTATTGGTTTTCCAAATTCATAGATTTTCTCAACTATTGATGTTAAACCGAAATTCTTTTTGCTCTCTATAGTTATTACGTTACCATTTAGATCTAAAACAGCTAAACCAGTTGTTTCTCCTGGATCAATACCACAAATAAGTAATCTCTTCGGAGCCATAATGCTTGTTGCCGGTAAAGATATGATTCGTTTAGTCTCAATTGGTTTTAAATCAATCCTAAACAAGTCTCCATGATATCTTGTGACTACTTTTTTAACTATTTCGAATGGCGCATATACAATGAATTTTGCGCTTTTGAATCCAAAATCTCCCTCTCTATAAAATAGATCATATTTTAGATTGCGTTCATTTAGTAAATCAGCTATTTCTCTAGTAGCTCTCTGAATAACCGATGCGATCACTCTAGCATATTTTGACTGATGTTGACCCCCCTCTCCAAGCGATCTGCTCCTAGTTATTGAGATCTCAGTAATGTCCTCAAAGATTTTTATCTCTGCTCCTACACCCATTAAGGCTAAACGAGCGCAAATCTCCGCGGCCTTTGAAGGTGAGATTTTTGATTGATTGCTAAGACCATAGATTCTAGCGAGATGAGCAAGTTTAGTTTCTTTCCCTAATGGTCCTGTTACTTGTATTAGTTTTACTTTTGTTTTTCTGATGAAGTTCATTATTTCGCTAGTATTGGGGAATAGTTCGAAAATATTATCTATAGCGATTGTCTTTATATGATACTTATTAATAAGGTTTATTATATCGCTGCGTTTAATTTGGCCATCAAATATTTTAAATCCATTCTTATTTAAAATTATAGCAGCATATACCGGATTTTGTCTATCTCCAGGGAGTATATCTAGGCCAAGTATTAAATCCATTTGTTTTCTGTTCAAACGATGCACCAGGAATCTAAAACTATTATTTATTTTTATTCGATATCATATTACCGAGCATTTTTCTAAGCATAACATCCTTAAGTACTCTAGACTTATTATAAGTAAGGAAACTTTTTAAAATCCAATGATGTCGACTAGAAATACTTATCATGTTCATAAAACTTGTTGCTAAAAAGAGTGCTAGGTTATCTACTTTACATTTAATTTAAGGTTATTTGAATGTTCGATAGGCTTAAGAAAGCGTTCAGTGAGTTTATTAAAACAATTTCTGAGAAAGAGTTATCTGAAAAAGACTTAAGAAAGGAAATAAGACGCCTTGAGCTCATGCTCATCAGCAATGATGTTGCTGTAGAAGTGGCTAGAAATATCACAAAAACGATCAGTGGTGAATTGCTAGGTACACGGGTAAGGAGGTTCACTGATATTTCTATGTTAATAAAACAAGTCTTAGAACAAAAATTAAGAGAGTTCTTATTAGCTGATAAAAAAATTGATTTAATCGCAATTACAAAAGAGAGAAGAAGAGCAAATGTCGATGAGTTGAGGAAAGGTAATGAATGGAGACCATATGTAGTTTTATTTCTTGGACCAAATGGATCAGGGAAAACTACTACAATAGCGAAATTAGCATATCTGGCTAAGAAAAATGATTTATCTCCAGTTCTCGTAGCAAGTGATACGTTCAGAGCGGGAGCAATAGAACAGCTAGAAAAACACGCTAAAAACATTGGTGTTCCAATAATTAAAAGGCCCTATGGAAGTGATCCAGCATCAGTTGCATACGACGCGATTTCGCATGCAAAAGCTAGAAAAAAGGATTTAGTTTTGATTGATACAGCTGGTAGGTTAGGGACTAACGTAGATTTAATGGAGGAAATGAAGAAGATTGCGCGTGTATCAAAACCAGATTTAAAGATCTTGGTGGCAGATGCTTTATCGGGTAACGATTTAGTTATTCAAGCTCGCGAGTTCAATGAAAATGTGGGCGTTGACGGGAATATTTTAACTAAGGTGGATGCAGATGTTAAGGGAGGTGCTGCGCTCACGCTCACATATATTACAAATGCACCAATTCTTTATATTGGAATAGGGCAGAAATATAGTGATCTTATACCATTCGATAGCAATTGGTTTATTAAGAAAATCTTAGGGTGATTAAATTTGAGTAGAATAAGCGATTTAGCTAAGTGGATGATAGAGCATCCATCTGCAATTAGGGAAATAATGACGCTAGTTGCTGAATTTGAAAAGCATCCTGAGAAATGGCCTAGAAGACTAATTTATCTCGCAGGCGGTTGGCCGCAAGATCCGCCTCCCGAAACACTTAGAGATAAGCTCAGAGAGATTATTAATAATGATGAGCTTTGGAAAAAAGGAGCTAGGTACTCGCCTACGGTTGGTTATCCAGACACCTTAGAGGCTGTAGCTAACTATGAGAAGGAGATATGGGGTCGTAAAATCGATATAAACAATCTGGTATTTGGACTAGGAAGTTCAGAACAAATTGGAGCTGTTTTCCTCGCCCTTATTAATCCAGGAGATGAAGTTATTCTTACTTCTCCCGGTTACTTAAACTATAAGAGACAGCTGGACTTAGAATTGAAATTAAAAGCTAAAGTGAGATATTGGAGAATAATTAATAAAGATGGTTTATTCGATCCAGATTTTGACACACTGCAAAATGAGGTTATTTCGGATAAAACTAAGTTAATTATAATAACCACGCCTGGTAATCCAGATGGTCAAGTTTGGAATGATGAGCAGGTACGGGCTGTTATGGATATTGCTGAAGATCGATCAATCTACGTGCTTTTTGACTTAGCGTATCGAGCTTTTATTTATAATGAAGATAATGTTCCCAAATATTTATCTAAAGCGCCTGGAGAGTGGGATATCTGGAGCTGTACTTTAAGTAAAGAGCTGAGAATACCCGGTTGGAGAGCCTCTTACTTAATCATACCGGAAGACATTAAAAGAAGTTTGGATACGATAGAGCAAGCTAGAACACTAGCGCCTACAAGTATCATTCAGATTACTCTAGAGAAGTTTTTCAAAGATAAGTCTGTGCTTCATGACCTATCAATTTTCTATAAAAAAGGAGCTGAAAAGTATAGGTTAGCCGCTCAGAAAACAATACAATTGCTAAGAGAGATACCTAATATAGGGATCCTAGAGCCTCATGGAGGCTTCTATGTCTTCTTTGATGTATCTTCATACGATAGAGATTCTAAGCGCATTTGGAAAGAACTCATAAATCAATACCAAGTAGCTCTCGCCCCTGGGATAGATTTCAATGGTTTTGACGGTTGGTTGAGGCTCTCTTTTGCCCCAGTCATAGAATCAATGGAACTTCTGGAAGAAGGGCTTAATAGAATAAAAGAATTCTTTAACTCATACAAAGGTTCTAAATGAATTATTTTTTATTGATGTATTTTTAAGACTATGGATCGCCAGTGTCCTGAACCATTACAGACTATTTTAGCCTTTATCACTATTTTTCTTTATAACGCTTCTTAAGCCTCACCACATAACCAGCACGTCTCAAT
>JALWRR010000083.1 GCA_026993975.1 Promethearchaeati archaeon
GCCTAAAAAGAGGCCAAATAAAAAACAGTCTTGAGGAGCCAAGAGGACACCACTAATAAGCTAAAAGCAGCCAAAAATTAAAAGCCTCCGGTATGTGTGGTCGCTAAGCGACTACAGAGAATTTTTTTGTATGTAGCTACAACGTAAGACGCAGCTATAGCAGCCAAGGGGGCTGCAGCGCTAGTCCCGTCAAATATGTCTGGTTGCGAATTCTCGTTCAGAGCTTCAACAGCGACGCCAGGTGCGACTACCTCTAATTTTGTTCCATAATTAGAATCACCATAATTTGACCCCCAATCCACATATATATCTATCTTTTCTCCAACTCTGTACCCTGGATCCACCTTGTACTCTGGTTTATCATCATATATAGCTCCCACTGATATTGTATAGCTACTGTAAGCTGGGTACATTAGGTCATCTACCCCATTATTCCCACTACTAGCTAATATTACTACTCCAGAGTGATATAGATTGCCTAGTATATCATCTATTTCCTGCACAACAGGATCACCTTTTAACGAATCATAGTACCCATAACCCAGTGACATAGTTATTATATCTGGTTTCAATGAGTTCATGTTATTCCAAATGAATTCAAGAGCTTTTTTCAATCGATTCAATTCATCATTTTCTCCAAGAATTCCAATGAATACTAGGGAGGGTAAGTTATAACTGAAGTAGTTGCTGCCTAGCAGAGTCTCTATGATTTCTGATACAACCATGGATCCATGATAGTCACTATGTGGATACTGCAAGTAATAGTCGTCTGTGTAGTCATTAACGTAATAGCTACCATAGTAATTTTTCTCTACTTGAAATACATGTGTCAACACACCCATGTTATCTCTATATCTCCTTATTATGTATGGTGATATTGCTGTATCTACGATAACTATTATTATTTCTGATAAATCTATCTTACTCTTGTGGCTAGATATCTCAACTATATTTATCCAGTCAGCGACGCGCTCATCGTAACCATCACTCTCTATGATATCCCTATACGAACCGTTACCAGAAAGACCAATTGATGAATACTTGTAAGAGGAATATCTAACAAGTAGATTAGGGCTAAGAAATATAAGTGATAGCACAATCATAGCCATAATACGGCAATGCATGAAATGCATCGCCTTTGAAAAAACTTTATTTAATTATGTTATTATATTGTTCATTACATTAAAAACATTATACTAATTTTATTATTTGTTATTAAGGTCAAGCATAATACTTGAGAATATGCTGACCACGGATTAAGCGTCATAGATGCAATAAGCAGGACTTATGAAAGCTAGCGAAAAAGCTCATAAGTTTCAATAAGCATTCGATAAATTAATAAGGGAGGACTCAAGCAATGAGGCAAATCAAATATCCCTACGCGAGAGAAATTATTTCTCGTAGCATTAAAGTGCTATATTTCCTGCTCCTCCATCTCGATAATTTTTCTAAGAATGCGTTCTAGAGTTGAGAGATCATTTAATACCTCCCTTAACCATTTTTTAAAATCTCCATTATTCTCATTTTCTAGAATTTTCTCTGTCAATTTCTTTAGAGGAACAACCTCTTTATCCAGCATTTCTTTTGGTTGTTGAAGAAAGATCTTCAAGAAAGCTGGGACAGGAGAGAAAAGTTTTGTTTTACCCTTCATAGAAACAGTAACTAAGTAATTCCTCGCGAGTCTGCTCAGAGAACTAGAGACAGCGGATCTACTAAGCTTAGTAGCCTTAGCAATTTCACTTATCTTTAGTGGTCTTGGATTCATTAAAAGAGTCCCATAAACTAAACCATCAGTATAAGTGTAGCCCCATCTAGACATGATCCTACCTGTTATCTCAATGAATTTCTTCTTGTCATCATCTATGGATATCAATTTTCTTCACTTCGCTTCATTATAGGAGATTATGATAATCGAATATTTAATAAACCTATTTCATTTTAAAGACTGCGCAAAATAAATAGTAGGTTCATGTATCTCTAAAAAATAAGAAAAAGAGTTAATAACAAAAGTTATTATTTCTTGTAAGCTATGAGAATTCCACCTATTAGAGCTATCCATGCACCTAGAGTCCAGAAACCACCATCAAATGGAAGAGCTATTAGAGCTAAAATAAATTCAGTCCAGCCAATCGCCTTTGGGCTTTGCTTATAATAGTAAAGAATTATCCACATAATTATGCTCAAGATAATCTCTGCCCAACCCACTACAGTGACGCCACCATAATAAATAAAGCTGTAGAATCTGTTTGTAGCCAAGACAGCGATTCCATCTATAAATATCAGAAGGGCCCCAATAACGGTCGTCCATAAACCAGCATGACCAATTTCTTCTTCAGCCATTTTATACACTTACTTGATTTTTTGTGCAATATAATATATTATGTGTTCCAGAATATTTAAATATTCCTAATATATCTGATATAACAGATATAACTGATATATTAGAAGTATACGTGAGGAAAGAAAGAATGAAGATGATTTTTTAGGCCTTTAAAACTATTTTAGGAAGAGAATTTAATGAAAAATATTTTAGCACGTTAATCTTTGTTTACAGTCCTCCTTAAAGCGCTTTTTTATAGTCCTAAGGAATTTTAAGCAGTCATACCTATCGAAAAATTCCTCCAGCGTTTTTGGAAATTTCAATTCTAATTACTTTTTGTAGAGAAAAATTCAGAACTATCTAAGAGTAAGTGGGTTCTGTACTACTAAACTCGTGTTTCTCTACTTTGATTCTTTGGCCTGATCATAATCCTCTAGTTATTTCTATTTTTTCGCGTCATTATTTCTTCTTAGTGATACTTTTAAGTACTGTTTACCCTCTAGCAATATCTTAAGTATTTTCCCATTTATTGGTGGTACTCATGAGTGGAATTATTAAGAGGAAGGTTGATTCTAAGGGTAGAGTTGTTTTACCTTTTAAGGATGTACGTGAGGTGCTCATTGCTAAATTAGGGAGAGTTATTATAGCTTCCCCTGAGCGAAAAGAAATTGAGAAAATTTTGCAGGCGGTTGATGAGTATAATAAGAGGAGAAAATTAGAGGCTATAGAGAAATGGTTCAAACTTGTTGATAAAGCTGGATTATCAAGTATTAAGGAGTCTGAGATCCGAGACCTCATCAAGAAAGGCATGCTGAGGGATATTGCGTGAAAAAAATCTTTATAGATACGAACGCATTCTTCAGAGGAAAAGATATTTTTCTCAGACTTATCGAGAATAATTATAAATTAGTGACATCTACGATTGTTGTTTACGAGTTCTTGAAGGTGATAGATGAATTAATCCTAGAGGAAAAGAACATTGATCGTAGAAATCTCTATATTAAGTTAAGAGACCGATTCCCAAGTCTTATAGATGATTTAGATATAGAGATATTGAGCCATAAATTAAGCGTTAAGGAAATCCAGGATGCATTCGTGGTGATGAAGGAGAAATCCATAGACATCGGGGATGCATTAATATACTTATTATTAAGACGAGAAAGTATTCAGGAAATCCTAACATATGATGATGACTGGAAACGATTAAGCGTGAATATTATTCAATAATGAATCTTTAATTCAATTAACTAGATCCCTAGTTCAAAACTGTTAGGATCAATTCATTTCTTCATATCCGCTAAACTAATTGCTCTTACGTGTTTTTCTATTTTCTGCTTAAGCTTAATGTCCTCAGTCACTAGTGTGGGGTCTGGGGAAGTTGGACAAATCTGGACAAACTTGGACAAATTTACCCAACTTCCCCTTGAGCCACATCGCCTTCGTTCCCCCTCCGGGTTCATCGGGGACACGTCATTAGGCTCGGCTCCTTTCGGGAGGGCCCCGAAACTCCCCACATCCTTAGCTCTTGATCAATTTATTCCAAACTTCTAAGCTCGGTTCTAAACCTTTTCCCTTGAGATAAATGTTTATCGAAGCGTTCAATTGTCTATCTATTTCTAATCCGCAGTCTAGACATTTCACAGTTCCATTCTTGACAACTGTGTTTAAGCTTCCGCATCTAGAACAAGTTTTAGTTGTGAACTTTGGATCAATCTCAATGACCCTAACCTTATACTTCAATACCTCTACTATTTTTCTCCAATCGTGCAGAGCTATATTTCTATTATGTTTCTTGCTTCTATTATACATCGTTTCCTTGTTCAGATTCTCGAAAACGTGTATATAGTCCGAGAACTCTCTAGCTATCCTGGTTGTTAATTTGTATATTAAATCCCTAACCTTATTCCTCTCCCGCTTACTTATTTTCTTCAACAGCTTTTTGGCTTGTTTCGGATTCTTATTTAACAATCTCTGAACTTTCCTCCTCTTGTTATGATAGGTTATGTGTATTCTGTAAAGCTCCTTTAGAGAAATTTTGACCGCTCCAACCTCGTCCCCGTATCCGTCCATTGTGAATATATTCATATCCCAGCCAATAACCTTGTCAAACCCTTCCTCTTCTTTCTCCCTAGTGAACATTAGGATTAGTTCATCATCTTTGAGGATTATTTCTCCAAGCTTCCAATCTCTCACACGGTCGAAAAACCATTTGTCATCTAATCTAAACTTTAGATAAAGCCCTCTAGGGATAACCGTCAATATTAACTCTCCGTCCCTGACCCTGAAGAGAGAGTTCTTTATTCTTGCAAATCTCTTTTTAACAACTGGTTTTCTCCTCCTAAACTTTCCATTTAGGTAGTTTTCTCTCCAGGACGACAATATCCAGTATGCTGTTCTTATAGCTGAATCAACGTAGTGTGAAGCGTATGGAGTTTTCTTCCAGAAAGCTTGGAGGTAGTCCCTTAGTTTTCTCTTGAATTCTGCAGAATTAGGAATTCTAGGAATTCTCCTCTTCGCAACATAATAAACATAGATCTTTCTACCATACACCTTGAATTTCTTTCCTTGAAGCTTTAGGAGTTTAATGTTTTTCTCCGTTTTTGGAACTGTATAGTAGTTTATAACCTCCTTCTCTATCCAAATAATGTTCTCCCAAATGTAATCTATTGCGAGTTGTAGAATCCATTGATACCTTGTAATCAAATCTCCTACTTTATAGCTGTGCTTTATCTTGTATGCCCTAGCCTCCTTCAAGGTCTTTTCCCTCGAAAGATAAGAGTTAGGAGTTTCTTAAAAAGAAGAGAAGAGAAAGAAAAGTTAGCAATCTGCTTTCACTTCCACAAATATTGATGACCAAGAGATTTTTTTCATTATCAAGAATATGTGAGAGAACATCTATTAGTTTCTGAGCTTCCTCTTCATTTAGAACCTTATCAATTTGAATGATAACTTCGGTAATATCTTCGCTCATTTCTACAGCCTCGAATAATTAATGTTTTATTTAGTTGTTTTCTGTATTATATTATGATACAAAATTATATTCAAATTTTATTTTGTGGCTTTGTTGTATTATAATGTATCATTAATTGTTCTAGGGATTTCCATTGGAAAGACACTACACACTAAAGAGAGCTTCTGAAATACTAGGAGTTTCAGTTAAAACTTTGAGGAGATGGTCAAGACAAGGAAAAATAAAAGTTATAAGGACGAGAGGAGGACACAGAAGAGTTCCAGAATCCGAGATATTGAGGCTACTAGGTTTATTAAAGAAAAGAGGAAAGATAATTGGATATGCTAGAGTTAGCTCTCGTTCACAGAAAGATGATCTAGAAAGACAGATAAAAGCTATAGAGGAATACTGCGAAAGAAATGGACTCAAGAATTATATTATATTGTTAAGGATATAGGTAGTGGACTAAATGAAAGAAGAAGGAATTTTAGAAAGCTTTTAGATATGGTCAAAAACAGGTTAGTTAGCAAAGTCATCATAGCATACCCAGATCGTCTAACGAGATTTGGATTCGAGACACTAAAGTTCTTCTTCAATTCTTTTGGAGCTGAAATAGTTGTGCTAAATAAACGAGATCTAACTCCTCAAGAAGAATTAGTTGAAGACTTAATAACAATAATATCTCATTTTGCTGGGAAACTTTATGGAATGAGAAGTCATAAATATAAGAAGGTCGTGAATAAAGCTAAAGAGCTTATATCAGATGAGAAAGAAGAAAAGAAACCTAAAAAGGAAACAAAAGAGATTAAAGATTTAACTGACTTTTTCTGAC
>JALWRR010000084.1 GCA_026993975.1 Promethearchaeati archaeon
ATCTTTGGTGGGGTAACGAAATAACAAGACAGATCCTTTAGCGCCCCGGTGGCCTAGGGGCTAGGGCGCCCCCCTGGTAACCATCGTTATTTGATGGATAGAAAGGGGGAGGTCGCGGGTTCAAGTCCCGCCCGGGGCTCCATTTCCGAAAAATGATTTAAATTGATTTCCGCATATAATAGAAAAATCTTAAAATAACTATCTTAGGCTCTAAAATTAAGGATTAAAATATAGTTAATTATGAAGGTTTTTACTCATTAAGCTCTACTGCGGGGGTTCCCGAGCGGACAAAGGGGCCGGTTGTGCCAACAGGCCAGGCACAGGTCAGACTTAAGATCCGGTGGCGCAGGCCTACGCGGGTTCGAATCCCGCCCCCCGCACCATTATTATTCTTCTTCCTTCTTAATTGGGATTTCAAAGATGGTCGTGTATATTGGTCCTTGGGGAGTTAGGGTACTTTTCTTTAGTCGGATTTTATTGATAACTATCTTACCAAAACTGTTGTCTCTGTATTGTAGTATTTTCTTTTTGAGTTGAGAATTGTATCTTTTTACTCTAGCGATCGTTATGTGTGGATGGAATGGTTTTTCTTCCCGACGGAATCCCGCTTTATCTAGATCAATGGATATCCCGTTTGCTAGATTAGACAGTTTCTCTCTGTTTTCTGATACGCCAATCCATATTACTCTGGGATGACTCATTGAGGGGAATGCTCCTATGCCTTCCAACTGTATCTCAAATGGATCGAATAGTTTAGCATTTTTCTCTAATATTCTCTTTATCAGAGGTATATCTTTTTCACTAATTTCGCCGAGAAATTTTATTGTGATATGGAGGTTCTCTGGCTCAACGAGCTTTAGAGATGCTCCTGTTTCATTTAATTGTTTCTCAATTTCCAATATTTTCTCTACAACGTCTTTCTTCTCAATATCTATAGATATGAAAGATCGCAATGAAATCACCTCGCTTTAAAATGGAATCATTTTCAGAAAAATAAAGATCTCGTAATCTATATTAGGGGTTTTCTATACGGAGTGCCTTAGTTTTAATCATGATTGATTTGTTTTAGTCATTAAGGATAGTTTGAAAAATTTTGATAGTTTACCTAAAATTGTATAATTACTAAGATAATGGAAAAATTTATAAAGTTTGAATTATATAATATTTACTTGAAAAACTTTAATTTGGTGTTAAGCATGAAAGAGAAGCCAGTTCCTCTACAACCATTAAGGAGGTATTTAGAGAAAGGAATTGCCTCAAAAGAGATTAGAATTTCTGCAGAGGCACTAGAAGCCACTAGGGATATTGTCCAGACACTACTTGTTAGACTAGGTAACTTAGCTAAAATGATTGCTGCAGCTAATAAGAGAAAGACAATAAAGAAAGATGATATTGAGCAAGCATTCACTCAGTACTTCTTAGGCAAGAAATAAGCCTTATTAGAAAGCCTTACGTTTCCTAAAAATTTTATTTTTATTTTTTGGTTATAGTTGTTTCTTTTCTGAAGATAGTTGTTTGCATATGAGTGAATTTTAAATTGGTTTAATGCATCAATATTTTTTGGTTAATTAAGTAATTTTAGCAAATGTACTTCTTTGCCAGATTGGAATGATTCTGGTTCTATGTCACGTATAGAGGTTGATTAATTTGGGTAGTGTAGAAACAAGGTTCGAAACGATAAGCAGCTGGAGGGACAAGCTGTTCGAGCTAATTAAGAGTGAGCTGCCTCATGAGAGTAAAATAACTAAAATTACTTTTGAAGGACCTAAAATAGTTATTTATTCTAAGAATCCGCAATTATTGTTAACTATGCAGGATTTAATTAAGAAGATAGCTAAGAAGTATCATAAGAGAATTGCTATTCGCTCGGATCCATCGGTACGATTAGATAAGCGCGAAGCGGAGTCTAAGATAAGAGAGCTTGTAGGAAAAAGTGCGGGAATTAAGAATATATTTTTTGACGATATTACTGGTCAAGTATACATAGAGGCGGAGAAACCTGGGGTAGTAATAGGTCCTAAAGGAAATACTAGAAAGGCAATCACATTAAAAACTATGTGGTCACCAGTAATAATACGTGCACCACCCTTAGAATCCACTATCGTTAGGTATGCTAGGAAGTTAAATGAGTTATATTCCTCTGAGCGGCTTAGATTCTTACTGGAAGTCGGAGAAAGAATTCACAGACCGTACATTCTAAGAAACAATAAGGTCAGAATCACGATACTTGGAGGAGGGCGAGAGGTTGGCGGTAATGCATTTTTAATACAGACCAGAGAGAGTTCTATTCTTGTGGATGCGGGAATAAGAGTCGGGGCGTCAGATCCAGGAGAAATCTTTCCTAGCTTTAATGTTCCAGAGTTCTCAGTCGACGAGCTAGACGCAGTCATAGTTACGCATGCGCACTTGGATCACTCAGGGATGGTGCCGTATTTATTTAAATATGGTTATCGCGGACCAGTGTATACTACAGAACCAACAAAATATTTAATGGCGCTACTACAGCGAGATTATGTTGATCTAGCTAGAAAAGAGGGGCGATTATCTCCATATTCCTACACCGATATCGATAAGGAGCTAATACATACGGTAACAGTAAATTACGAAGAAGTAAATGATATAACACCTGATATCAGGTTAACACTATATAATGCAGGTCATATTCTTGGTAGTTCTATAGTCCATATACATATTGCTGAGGGATTATATAACATCGTAATTGCATCAGATATAAAGTACAGCGATACTAGACTTCTTGATAGAGCTGAAACTAATTTCCCGAGAGTGGAAGCTGTTTTCCTAGAAGCTACATATGGATCCCCGCGGGATAAGTTTCCGCCTCGAGAGGTAGCAGAGGCAGAGCTTCTCAACATTATAAGGAGGACACTTAATAGAGGTGGAAAAGTGCTTATTCCGGTTCTAGCTGTTGGCAGAGCTCAGGAATTAATGCTTGTTTTACACAATTTAATAAAAGTAAGGAAACAATTACCAGAGATACCGGTTTATTTAAGCGGTATGATTGATGAGGCTGTAGCTATTCATACTGCGAGTCCAGAGTTCCTATCTAAGCGAGTTAGAGATCGGATATTACATGGTAGGGATAATCCATTTTTAGCAGATATATTTATTTCCGTTAAGGATCACTCTGAGATAATGTCTATTGCAGAGAATAGACAGCCTGCAATAATTTTAGCTACTAGTGGAATGCTCCAGGGCGGCCCTGTTCTCGAGTATTTAAAGTACATGGCGCCAGATCCAAATAACACCATGGTGTTTGTTTCGTACCAGGCACCAGGAACACTAGGTTGGAGCATTCTCAGGGGAGCTAGGGAACTAATTTATTACGAGGACGGTATGCCTAAGAAAGTATCAATTAAGATGGATGTTAAGCATGTTAGAGGTTTTTCTGGTCACTCGCCTTATCCAGAATTGCTACAATTTTTACAGAGTATTAAGCCATCTCCATCAAGGGTGGTTATAATTCATTGTGAAGATAAAAAATGTGATAGATTTGCTCAAGCAGTTCAAGAAACGCTTAGGTTGCCTAGTACTATCCCAAAGAACATGGAAACTATACGTTTTCTCTAATCTCTACTAAATAGTATTGTAATTCAATATTATTAATTAATTATGTAGTAAAACATCAAGCAGTCTCAGACCAAGCATTTAGAAGGTTAGAGAATAAATCAATTATTCCTTCACCAGTAACAGAGCTCACGGGTATTAGTTTCTTGCCAAGTATTTCTTCCTGGTTGAGTAAAATAGAGAGCAATGGTGCTTTTTCTATGTGACGAGAAACAAAGCTCTTGCTCTTTTCAAATATTTTAGATGGATGCTCTGATAAATCTAATATCTCATTCACTTCAGTTTCCTCAAGCAAATCTATCTTCGTGAGAACATATACTATAGGTAGCTCAAACCGCCAATATACGCTTTCAGCTAATAATAATGTGCTGATTAATGTTCCAGGTGATACATGGCATAGAAATGGATCGAAAATAAATACTATGGCTTTTCGCGACTCAGGGAAATCGGTTATTCTATCTATGATTACGGATCCAGTAGCTCTATAAGCAAAAACCTCCATCTGGCCGGGAGTATCTATTATTAAATAATCGGGAGAGAGATCAATTATCTGTTGTCTCAATTCACCTAAATAATTTGCAACCAAATCCATTGTAGCAATAAATGCACCGTTTGGACCTAAATCGTACCTAACCATAATCTCTTCTACACGTATATAGTCCCGTATATTTATGTCTGGTGAGTATGGAAGCGAATCATCCTTAACTCCCGGATCAAGATTTAATATAGCATAGTCTTCATTCTTCTCCTCCAAATAAACCGATAAAGCATGTGTCAATGCAGTTTTTCCACTACCAGCAGTCCCAGTTATAACAGCTATCTTCATTTTAATCACACAAAGTAAAAAATGTTAAAGCTTAATTATATTTTTCATGCTTAAGTTATGAGCTGACACAAGCAAAATATGGTATCAGGAATTTAATTTCATGTAATATAGGTTATTAGTCATGGAAGATAGAGATAAAGTATGGATAATCTACCCAGAGTATTTCGACTCCAGATTATCTATTCGATTAGGAAGGAAAGTGCCGCTAAAATATACTACAAGTAATCCTACTCTAGAAGAGTTAATTGAAGCTGTAAGAAAAGTTGGATTAAGAATAGCTAAGATAGAGCGAGATAAAGCGCATCCATCGAATTGGATAGAGAGAAAAGGGAGAATAATTATCATAAAGCAAGATAATAAGTCAAAAAGAGCTATACTGAGAGAGATCGGTAAAAACTTAAAAATCGTGAGAAAAAAGAATATTGAGCGTCAAAAAATAGAGAAGAAGAAAAAGAGAAAGAGGAAAGATATAGATAAGTATTTAGAAAGGGTTCTCAAAAAGTGATTCATCATGATAGAATCGATAATAGAGCTCATATATAGATCACTAATCTATATCCTACCAGCGTACATAGCTAACGCATCACCAACAATACTAGGAGGAGGAACACCAGTTGACTTAGGAAAAAACTTTATAGATGGCAGGAGGATTTTCGGGGATCACAAAACAATACGGGGGCTGATCTCGGGAATTGTTATGGGTACTTTAACCGGCCCATTCCTATATTTAATTGGCCTAGAACCCGATATAACTAATAGCTTCCTAAGAGCACTATTATTATCAATAGGCACACACATAGGAGACCTAACAGGCTCGTTCATAAAAAGGAGAATGAATCTAAAACCGGGAGAAAGCGCTCCAATACTAGATCAACTGGGCTTCCTAATATTCGCGCTAATATTATCAACGCCAATATACCCAATAGACGTATCCATGGCAATAACACTCATAGTAATAACACTAATACTGCACCCAATAACAAACCTAATAGCATATAAAGCAAAAATACAGGAAGCACCCCTATAAACACAAACAAAATCTTTAAAAAACCAAACAACATACATAACGATAAACAGAGAAAAACGGGGCGTAGCTCAGTCGCGGAAGAGCGCCCGGCTGTAGAACGCCTCTCATTAGAGGCGAAAAACGCCAGCGGGCGCTCATACAGAAACCGGGAGGTCGCGGGTTCGACTCCCGCCGCCCCGACCAAATTCTTCTTAATCCATTGAGATTTCTTAAATTCGTGACACATTGTTTTATTCTCTCCATTACGTATTCATAGAGATTCGTTCCTAGAGAAGTAGTGTTAACATCATGATCATTTTCTTAACTAATCTAATAACTCTATTCTATTATAAAACAAACATACTCAATAATATCAATAATTCCCAAAACCCTCACTCTCTCCACCCCCAGCAAGAAACAAGCTAAAAGAAACCAAAAACACAAAGCAAAAAATACAAGCACCCAACACTATAGAAAATTTTAAAAACAGAAGAAAACAAATAAATCAAGTTAGCCCCAAAAATAAGGGGCAGGGA
>JALWRR010000085.1 GCA_026993975.1 Promethearchaeati archaeon
AAGTAATCACCAAAATAAGCGTAGGCTCTGGCTCTACAGCCGCCGCAAACATACTTGAACGGGCAGTTAGCGCAGGCACCCTTAAGAAGATCCCTATTCCTCAAGTCGTTAAAGACCTTATTACTCCTCCATAACTCCTCGAAATCATCCTTAAGGATATTACCGACCTTTATCGGCAGGAAGACACATGGCTGTATATCACCATTAGGCTCGAGAGATATGTAAGCTCTACCAGCACCACAACCCCCAATAAACTCAGCTATCTGAATTAGTTTTGTGTCTCCCTTATACTGGTAGAAATGCCCTCCAATCATAACTTCATTACTTAATTGAGAGCATTGTATCGATACTCTAGCGAACTGGGGAGCTGTGGACATTGCTTGAACTGGGAAATTCTCTTTTGCTTTTTTAACGAAATACTTTAGTATTTTCTCTCTCGTGTCTGGATCAATATCCATCTGTACTATGTCTTTTCCTCTTCCAGTTGGAATGAAATTGAAATGCATGAATAATGAGACTCCAAGTTCTTTAAGGAAATCAAGCATTTCCTTCACTTGATCAACATTATATCTCGTTATGGTCATCGCTACCTCGACTGTAATTCCGGCGTTCATCGCGTTCTTAATTCCTTTTATCGTTCTATTGAAAGCTCCTTGAACCCCTCTAAATTCATCATGAATATGTGGGTTAACTGAATCCAAGCTGATTTGAATGTAGTCTAAACCAATTCTAGCTAGTTTCTCTGCCACTTCCTTGGTTAATAAAGTGCCATTAGTGGCCATCGATGCATGCATGCCGTAATCCTTGGTTCTTTTAATCATCTCGAAGATTCCTTCACCTAATAATGGTTCTCCGCCTGAATACGCTATAGATGCTACGCCAGCGTCAGCTAAAATATCTAGAGCTTTTCTTTTCTCATCTAATGTGAGTTCATCTCTCGGTATTATCCCAGCATTAATGTAACAATGCTTGCATCTTAGATTGCATCTATACGTGTAATCCCAGACAACTAGGAATGGAGCTCCAGGAGTGAACGGTCTATTAACACCAAACCAAAGCGCACCTTTCAAGACACTTTCTAGACCAATTATATAGTGCTCCTTCTTAAATATCTCTAGTATATCACGCTTATCAACATTATATTTCTTCGCCATCTGGTTAACTAGGTAATTAATTATTAATTTAGCGGCTCCAACAATGGGGTTAAAACTATGCTTACCATATGCTAGTGATTCTAAAGCTAACCTTATATATGATTTTCTCAGAAACGGATCCTTCTTTAAGAATAGAGAGAGAGGCCATCTAATAATCTTTCTCCTCAAAACCTGGTTAAATAAAACAGCAATGTCTGAAACAGACATTAAGGTCACTAGTTAAGAGGGAAAAGCGGTCAAAATAATACTATATAGATCAAGATTCATATTAAGTATTACGTCTTTATATTTTACAGGAAAATGATAAAAAATGCATTAAATCATTTTTATTTCACTTAAATTCTGCGTCACTTGTCTCTATTGCTTTCATGTATTCCTTGCTATGCTTCCTAAGCTCTTCTAGAATCCACTTGTTACTTCTCACTAATTTATCTACATGGGAAAGATATCTTGCAACTCTTATTGATTCTGGAGATATCTTAACCATTTCCTCGCCATCTAAGATCACGAAGTGCTCTCTCTCAATTTTCTCTCCAAGAATATAAGCTGCCTCATTAACTGCTGCTTGCAATGTAAAACAGTGTGGGGAGCCATCTATAGTAGCCACGATTAATTTCTTTGGGTTTGAAGATCTTATTATTGAAGCGATCTTACCATAAACTACTTGCCCTTCTTGCTCAGGACAATGCTCAAGAATGACACCTTTCCCAGCCAGTTCATTATAGATCTTTGGGTTTACCCATTTTAAACACTTACTCACGATCACCAATGTTTTTTCCTTAAGTAATGGGGACTTAACCCATATACCCATTAGATCAGGCATAGTGAAATCACCTAATCCTCCCCCTTAATAAATTTATCTAGAATAATATAGACGCATAGTGATCCACACATAGTACATGAGGATAATCCTACAGGCCCAAACTGCTCTCTAATGGCCTTAGCATGCTCAGGATCATACATCATAGAGTACATTTTCTTCCAATCCAAGTTTCTTCTAGCAATAGACATCTCTAAATCAAGCTTCTTAGCTCTCTCACCAATCTTAATTATATCACCTGCATGAGCAGCAATCTTAGAAGCTATTAACCCCTCCTTAACTTGCTCTGGATTGGGTAATCCAAGATGCTCCGCGGGAGTAAGATAGCATATTAAGTCAGCTCCAGCTGCTGAAGCTATCGTTGCTCCAATCGCTGACGCTATATGATCATAACCTGCCGCTATATCTGTTGGTAATGGTCCTAAGACATAGTATGGTGCACCATTGCAGAGAGCTTTTTGTATACGGACATTCTCAGCAATTTCATTTAGTGGAACGTGTCCAGGGCCTTCCACCATGACTTGAACATTTTGCTTCCATGCTCTCTTCACTAGTTCAGCTACCGTAACCATTTCAGCCATCTGGAAGTAATCATGTGCATCATGTATTGCTCCAGGTCGTAAAGCATCTCCTATACTTATTATCCCGTCATATTCCTGAAAGAGCTCTAAGACGTAATCCCAGTTCTTGTATAATGGGTTCTCTTGATTATTATAGAGCATCCAAGCTGCCAATATAGCTCCACCCCTACTCACTATACCAGCAACCCTCTTTATTGTTCTTAGTTTCTTTACATGCTCGTATCTTATTCCAGCATGAATAGTCATGAAATCGACTCCATCTTTCAGATGCTTTTCAATTGTTCCTAAGATATCGTCCTCCGTCATGTGAACTGGTGATCCTTTCTTCCTAGCTACTTCGATGTATGTTTGGTATATAGGGACTGTCCCGAATGGTACTGGAGCAACCTCCATAAGTTTTCTTCTTATAGCGTCCAGATCTCCGCCAGTGCTAAGATCCATTATTGTATCTGTACCATACTTCACCGCTAACTCAGCTTTTTTTACCTCCATGTCAACATTAACTACGAGTGTTGATGTCCCAATATTCACGTTAACTTTTGTGGATAATCCCTCTCCGATCCCAATTATCTTTATTTCCTGTTTATCTCTCCTCTTAAGATTTCCAGGAATAATTATTCTACCTGCAGCTACCCTCCTTCTAATTAAATCCACAGGCAATTCTTCCTTCTCAGCGATAATCTTCATTTCTTCAGCGATCTTTCCCTCCTTAGCTTCTAGCATAACTGTCATTACTATCACCTTTATACCTTAATTATCTTCCAGAATACTTAATTATAAGAAAGATGCGTAAATAGATGCGATTTTCGAACGCTTATGCAAAAAATTAATTTAGAATTAGAGATTACTATTTTAAGTAGAGTCTTTATTCTGGAGGTAAATAGTGTTGGTTGTTTTAAAATCAATTAAGATTTTTAAACTTGATATTGCTCTAAGAGAGCCGTTCAGAATATCTTTCCAAACATTCACGCATCTAAATAACGTATTAATCACTCTTACATCAACAGACAATATATCTAGTTGCGGAGAAGCAGCGCCATTCAAACCAATTACAGGGGATTCCCGAGAGGAAGCAATAAGGTTTCTCCAATTAGCTGCTGGGAGATTAATTGGACGAGATATAAGGGATCTACATGAACTTCACATGATATTAAGCGAGTTAGAGCATGATAGCGGCCTAATAAGTCAGACAGCTAAGACAGCGTTAGATACTGCTTTTCTATGCTTGATTGGTAAAATTGAGAATAAACCTGTATTTAAGTTGCTTGGAGTTTCTAAACCCAATATTGTGAAAAACACTTTGACAATTGGAATAAAAAGCATTCAGGATACTGTTAGGACAGTTAAAGAATATATGCGTGATTTTAGCGAGTCTGGATTAAGCAGAATTAAATTAAAGCTAGCTGGTGATTCCGAAAAAGATATTAATCGAGTCATTAAAGTGGCTGAGGTATTTGATGGCGAGTTAACTCTAGATGCTAATCAAGGATATGTAGATCCAGAAATTGCTGCAAGAACCTTTAATAGAATGTATGAAGAGATTGGAGAGAGAATTATCTTGATTGAAGAGCCTTGCCCTAAAGGAGATATAGATAAATTAAAGTATGTGAAAGAGCATTCAGAGATCCCTATCTTCGCAGATGAATCTGCTGCAACGTTCGAGGACGCTAAAAAAGTTATTGAACATGAAGCTGCTGACGGAATCAATATTAAGTTGCAGAAAGCTGGTGGAATATACTGGGGGAAGAAGATAGCTGAGTTAGCCAATGATTACAATATCAAGTTGATGACCGGTTGTATGCTTGAGACTGGAATATCTATTGCTGCTGGAGTCAATTTCGCTAGCGCTATGAAAGGAATGATTAATACAGATCTGGACTCTGACCTCACTTTACCGATAAATATTGTTGAAAAACCATTGCCTTTCCAGAATGGAGCTAGGATTCCCATTGATAAACCCGGCTTAGGTATCTCGCTGAGAAAGGAGATAAGAGATATTATTAATGGCACATTATCGCTGATACCAGTGTTTTAGTGACCATGAACGCTTTTATTAAGAATTAAGCGATATTAAAATAGAAATAAGGTTATCATGTTGTTTACCTGGTATAGTGGTGTGATTAAATGATTGAGTATGCTGCTATTAGGAGTGACTTTGATCAAAACATATTAAACGAGGGGTACTTATTTTGGTTACCCATGATTTACCTGAAGTATAAATCTGGTTTCAGAAAACACACGTATCTATTTGATGGTTTTATTGCTCCAAAGCTCGGGAAACTAGATCTATATGTAATACTTCTCAGGAATCCAAAACAAGTAAGCATAGTTAGTGGTTCTGATTTGCCCATAGGGGAAGTAACTCTACAACCCTTAAAAACTGGTGAAGAAATCATAAATGATCTCAAGAGTTTTAGGAATGAGCTTTCAGATAAATTGAGTGAGACATACGATAAATTATCGATAAGTGACGCTAAAATGGCTTTCGCATCGATGCTTTGGTTTGTTTCTCCAGGTGATATAAAGGATTATGATGTTGAGTCACAGTATTATAATATGCTTATGATTGCAACTAATCTCCTTGACAAGATAGGGATAAAGAAGAAATCAAATATTAATATAATAGAGGAGAAAACAATTTATTATCCTATCCTTATTCATAGTGATAAAGAAACGATTTATGAGCCAGCTTTAAAAACAGAGAAAAGTGAATCTTTATCAGCGTTAATATCTTTACCTGAAGTAAGAAAATTGATATTTACTGAGATTCTCTAGCATCACTCTAAGTATTTTATTTTTAATGGAGTCTCTGTGAATCTTCTACTTAGCCCAGACCACATAGATAAGAGGAAGCCGATAGCAAATATAATCGCGAAGATTATCTCTGTAAAGTAAAATATGTCACCAGGAATTAACTTATAGATTTTTGTTAAACCATATAGTATTCCCAAGAGTATAATCGCTAGGCCTTGCAGTGACATTCCTCTCCAGAATCTAATATGTATAGATTTAAACTCATTTAGGTATTTCTCGTATTCTGGAGTCATGCATGTCTTTATAACCTTATCTACAACACCTTTATTCAACAACACGATCCTTACTATCTCTCTAATCTTCCTACAGAGCTGGTCGTCAGATGAATCAATATCTATCGTGAATCTCTTTCTCTTAACCATCCTTATTGCTTCACCTAGGGTGAAGATAGAGAGAATAAGAATCAGTATTGGTATTATCAGGAAATAGTAGATTGAGAACATTACTAGAAGGGCTAGAATTATTGCTAAGATAATTATGTCTAGCTCAGATCCAGTAAGGGATGCAGCAGGAACAATAGACTCTAAGAGAACTTCTCTAGTATAGGGCGAAAATACCCCCATATCCTTTAGAGCCTCCTTAATCCTTGAGTTAAAACCATATATAACGAAACTCATCTTGCCAATGATTCTCTTCACTACTGGGTATGGTGCAGCTTCTTCATATTCTATCTCTATATCCCTGTTACAGTTCTTAGCGATTTCCCATAATTCCGGAGATTGGATCTTTAGTTTCAAGTTCTTCTGTTTCCCCTCTGGGTTAATATAAGTAATAGTTATTAGTTTCTCCTTACTATTCCTACGTATAATTGATCCCTTTAATCTCTCCAAAATATCACCTTTTAAAAACCAGTTAATAATGAAACGCAGATAAGCACTATTAGTGTAAGAAAAAAAGTATATAATTCTTAATGTTTAAACATCTTTATAAATTAGTTAAGGAGGAATAAGACTAACTAGAACCTAAATATCTTTCTCCATATACTTTCCTTCCTCTCCAGTCTCTTACTTAACACCATCCTTAAGATATCTTCTGCTCTATCTTTAATTACGCTACCATGTGATGGAGCAATAATATTCACTTTCCTTTTTTCTAGTTCACCAAAATATTTCCTGATATCCTCGGTATTGTATCTTAATCCAGCGTGAAAATCCATTATATTTCTGATCAATGATTCATTATCAATCGTTGAGATTACTTCATGTCTCTCTAATGATAATTGCCCGAAAACATCTCCAGAGAATATTATGTTATCAGGCAGTAATTCGAAGTAAATATAGCCCTTCGTTTCAACCGGGGCATAATGAATCCTTATGTACCTAGAGCCAATAGGGATACTTTCACCACCAGTAACCACGTGGGTTCTACCGTAAACACCTAGAAATGCTATATGGACATTCACGAGTTCATGCGCTACTATTTTAGCATTATATGCTTCGGAAATTATCTCGGGTAGACCTCCTATATGGTCTAAATGCTCGTGGGTAACGAATATGTAGGATATCTCGGATAAATCAACGATTTTCTCTAGCTCTGGTATCACTTCCCTACCGAATGATTCTGTACCAGTCTCGACTAGTGAGATCTTATCGTCCAGTACTAGGTAGCTATTAACCGTTATACCAACGTTCTCTAGATACTTAGAAAAAATGTATATGTCGTCGCTTATTTTCTCTTTAACCAACATTCTGAACCACCTTAAACATACCTTATCTTGCTTAATCTCTCATTAATATCCCTGATTTCTTCATCTAACTCATCTAGAATATCACTAATATTCTCGTTCACGTAATCTACTAAATCAAAATTAACAATACTCCTATCAATAAACCTCTTAACCAATTTCTTAGAATACTTTTTTGCTAATATCTTCGCATTATTATCGCTTATATCAGCTAGAAGAGCAATTATAACGTTTTTTTCCTCATGAATAACGATTTTATAATCAACCCCTATTACTTCCTCAAGCTTCTTACCTAGAACTTCTGTGAAGAAAGTGTGGAGTGCATAAATACCATTTGAGAGCAGTGAAGCATCCATCTTCTTCCTATACTTCTCTTCATACATCCTATATGTTATTAATGATCCACCAGGAGCAATAATAATGTAACCATAGATCATTGATATCACCACTTTCTCATTGAAGGATTAAAAAACGAAGAATTATAATTTTTGCGATTTGAATCTTGATATTTTATTCAAGCACTTCATCCCCACTAATCCAGTATTCCTCGTTCTCAGTGATTTCTTTCTTCCATATTGGTACTTGAGATTTAACTAATTCTAGTGCCTCTTCCGCAGCTTCAAAAGCTGGTTTACGGTGCTCTGCTACCACGATTATATATATTGTATGCTCCCCAGGATACAGTTCACCAATAAAGTGATATATGAGTATATCCTTGATATCATACTTATTCAACATTTCTTCTCTGATTCTATTCAATTCCTTGATAGCTACTTCTTCAGCGCTTTCATAGTGTAGTTTCTTTACATTTCCTCGCTTACGAGCTTTTTCTCTAACACGACCAATGAAAATTACTATAGCTCCACAATCTTTTATATTCATTTCCCTCTCTATGTTTTCGAGAATATCAGTTATATCTATTTCCCCCTTTCTTAATACCGCGACTCTATTCATTTATCGAACCTCTTTTAATCTTCTCTAGCACTCTAATGCCATAAATAACTGTCTCTGGGTATTGCCCCAATTCATCCTTCTCGTATTTCTTAACCATATCCCATATGTTTAAGAGCGCGACCGAGACTCCACTTAGCGCTTCCATTTCTACTCCAGTTTTAGATATAGCAATCACAGTAACTTTAACCTCAACTCCATCTTCAACAGGATAGATATCTACTTTCACGCTGTTTATTGGTATTGGATGACATAAAGCAATTATTTCTGGAGTCTTCTTAACTGCGAGTATTGCCGCTGTTTTTGCAACAGAGAAAACGTTTCCTTTTTCTATTTCTCCCCTCATGATTTTCTCTACTGTTTCCTTCTTCAGCTTTATTCTACCGATAGCTGTAGCTTCCCTATAGATCTCTTCTTTACCAGATATATCAATCATCTTAACTTTATCACTCATGTTAATCACCTAACTGAAATACGGCTCTCTTATCTTAACTGCCTTTAGAAAAGCTTTCTCTATCTCTCCAGGATCACTAAACGATCCATTTATCGGGACATGATTATCATCTCTCATTAAACATGGTTTAAACTCTCCAAAGTAAGTAAGCCTTATCCTGTTGCAATGCATGCAGAAATCCCTATTAAACATTGGTCTAACAACCTCTACCTCAACACCATTATCTAGCATGAATCTTTTTCTATTATGCATTTCTCGAACATATATCTTTTTGGCTTTTCTACTTAACTTGTTCTCCAATTCGCTTAACGAGTAATAATATTTCTTGAAGAAATCTGATTTAAAGCCATTAGGATCCTGTAGCTCGATAAACTGGATTACTGCTCCAAGCTCTTCACCGAGATTAATGAATCTATCTAATTCACCACTATTAATATCTCTTAGAACCACGACATTTATTTTAACTGGATCCAACCCCACTTCGATAGCCCTCTTTATCCCATTAATCACTCTGTCTACTCCATCACTCCTCTTATAACCCGTTATAAATGAGTACTTCTCTGGATCCAGAGCAGGTAAACTAACGTTAACTCGATCCAATCCACTCTCCTTTAATTCTAAAGCTCGATCACTCAGAAAGTGGCCGTTCGTGACCAGCGAGATATCCTTAATCTCTTTAATCTCCCTTATCTTTCTTATTATCTCGGTTATATCTCTTCTCAATAATGGTTCCCCACCAGTTAGCTTGACTTCACGAATCCCATATTTCACTAAAGTTTTAACAATTGCCTTTATTTCGTCTGGAGTAAGTGGTCTTCTTGATGCATCCCCCTTGATACAGTGGTACAGAGAGTATAATCCCTCTCTATGACAGTAAATACAGTTAAGGTTGCAAGCTGGTGTAACAGATATCCTTAGATTCTTAACCGTTCTACCGAAGCGGTCATGAATTATCATTTTATATCAGACTCTATTTAGTGAGAAACCATAATGAAGGATTATAAACACGTTATATTATTAAAAATTTACTTAACGTGAAATTAAAATGCTTTATAGATAGCCTTCATCTTCTTTAACAATAGAAATCGTGACTTTAGTCTTAAAAACTTTATAATTAATGATTATATAGAACAAAAATGAAAAGAAAAGTGAGCGGTTCTATGTGAGCGTGTACTTCTTTAACTCTTCATCAATTCTCTCAATTATTCCCTTTAACTCAATATACTTACTTACGAAAACCTCTGTATTAATCATTCCAGATTTATAGTCAGCTTCAAGCTTCGCTATCTCTTTCATTAGATCTCTCTTTCTAGCTTCAAGCCTAGCCACTATCTCCTCCGTCTTAGATGGAGATAACACGTATGCCTCCATCTCAGCTGGTGTAACATCCATTATTATTTTTCCATCCTCCATTCTACTTATCTTCTCAGTATACATAGCGATTGACAAGTCGTGAGTTACAATAATCATTGTCTTATTCATTTCTCTATGCAGCTCCTGGAATAATAAAGCGATTTGCCTGCTAGTAGCTGTATCAAGTTCCCCTGTTGGCTCATCTGCTAGTATTAATGGTGGGTCATTCGCTAGGGCCACAGCGATAGCTACTCTCTGCTGTTCTCCACCAGATAACTGGCCTGGTTTCCTATGGATCTTATCTCCTAACCCCATTCTCTTTAATAATTCTATTGCCCTCTTCCTTCTCTCTTCCCTCGGTTTACCTAAAAGTATCATAGGTAACTCTACGTTCTCTATTGCTGTTAGTGTTGGTATTAGGTTGAAGAACTGGAATACGAATCCAACCTTCTTTAACCTGTATTCATGTATCTCTTTCTCGCTGTATTTCGTTATGTCTTCACCATCTACAATTACTTCACCAGCATCTGGTTTATCCATTGCGCCGATAATGTTTAGTAACGTGGTTTTACCACTTCCTGACGGTCCTACTATAGCTCTCATCTCTCCCTCTTTAATATTCAGGTTTAGGCCTCTTAGAGCAATGGTTTTTATTCCTCCAGCTTTATATATTTTCACAACATCTTTGCATTGAATATAAAAGCTCGACATATCAACCCCTCCTTTAGTGATATATTCTCACCTCTTCAGGTAGAGGCTTCTTAGATATGAATCTATACGGGATGATATAAGATAGCGCGAAAATGATCAAAATAACCAATAAATACGAGATCACATCTAATGGCAAAACGAATAGTGCCCATTCAGGTGGGTAAACAACGCCGCCAGTTACTTGTAGATACTTCTGTAAGTAAGGTAGAACCATTGTTGTTCCACTCACCCATGATGATATCATCAGTATCGATAATGGTACACTAATCACTAGTGAAACAATCATAACTAGTACTGCTTCTCCAAGCAACATCTTGGAAACCATATTCCTCATGAATCCACGCACCCGTAGCAATGCTAGTTCCCGTCTCCTCTCAATAATGCTTATTGTGATTGATACGAAAATTACGAGTGCTATCAATGTTGATGAGAAGAGTAATCCCGTTTCGTAGAGTGATAGTAACGCTCCACTAAACTCTTTATGAAGCATCCTATCAATCTCATTCTTTAATACGAACACTTTACCATCGATCTGATACTCGTTTAGAAGACTCCTTATATTTGCCGCTACTTGTTCAGCTGATGCACCGTTCTCAAGCTCTATGAATAAGAATGTTTTATCTGGAACAACTACAACGTATTTTTCTTCAAGTATGCTCCAGATAGTCTCTAAATTAACAACTGCGTAGATACCTGAACCAATTTGTGGAGTAAGCATATTATCGAATACTCCTGGCAGGAATTTGTAATAGCCTCCTATCTTATAGTTAACTACTGTTACAGATGGGTGAAGTGGATCTCTAATAGATATTATGCTATTCATGGATAGATTATAGTTCTTACCAGCAGCGTAATTTATGATCGTGTAATTGTCAAGTAATAGATTATAGGCGTCTTTAGCGCTCACTCCCGCAAGATAGGCATCCTTGAAATAATCCGTCTTAAAGTATATCGGATCCAGCGCCACTATGTGTATCTTCCCTAGCAAGTATGGGCCGCTGAAAGCTTCTATAAATCCTCTAGTAACGTACTTTACTCCACTATACTTCGTGATTGGAGTAACTATTGTTCTGTTAAGGAAATCGAACGGTCTGAGTGAATAAATTTCGACTTTAATATCTGCACCAACCTTCATTTTCGTGTCCACTATAATATGGTTCTTAACAGTTGCTATTCCTGAACCAAGCGTTAGATTCGCTATTATGGTAAATGTTAGCATGAATATTATGAGGGATGTTCTCAATGGTTTCCTAGCGAAATTCCTAGCTGCGACTATTGATCCCTTACCAGTAAGAGGTTTAACTATTAATCTGAAGACTCCTGTTAATTGATCTGAGAAAGATACAATAATGTTTACTAGACCCATAGCTATTATGAATGGGGCTAATAGAGGCATGATAGTGATCTCTATGAAGTATAGTATCTCAGCGAGATTGATAAGTATTGATGCACCGCTTGAATGAGAGAAGCTAAGAATATCATTTATTATTGGTAGACCTAAAATAAAATCACCCAGAAAATAAGCACCTATAAGTACTAGAGCGAAATTAACCTTCCTGTTTATTGCTTTGACAGATAGCTCCTCGCTCTCTAGGTATTCTCTTATTGCTTCTAGAGGCCTTATCTGAGCTACTCTCCTACTAGGTAGGATAACTGATAGTATTGTTAATGCTAGACCTATAACTATGGAGGTAATGAAGTAATGCTGCATAACTGGAATTACCACATTAAAGAAACTATATTCGATAGCGTATGATGGGGATACAACGAATGTTATTAAGTAACCGATTATTGGGCTTATTACGAAACCTAAGAAACCGCCTAGAAGACCAATGATGAACCATTCAATAGATATTATCCTACTTAGTATTGATGGTTTACTTCCCCTAATCTTGAGTAATCCGAACTCTCTTCTTCTTGTCTCAACTGATAACTCTCCACCTATTAATGTCGCTAGTGCAACGAAAACTAGGACTAGAACAACGATGAAAACTAGTTGGGATCCATACTCCTTAGCTGATTTAAAGTAGTCGATCATTGTTTCTCTAAGTGGGCTCTTCACATCAACTCTAAATATACCTTGAGTCCCGTAAAGTATCTTTGATATCTCCACTTGGATAGCGTTGATATTCTTCATGGTTGTTACTTCATCCCACGCATTAACAACTTTATCCCTATTCACCCATACATGGTATCTAAATTGAAATACTGGTGTTGTGTAAAGCGACCCCATAATGCTCATAGCTGTTTGAATATTTGTAATGAAGACTCCCCAGTAAATCATTTCCTCAACATTCTTTAAGTGATAGCTAAGAAATTCACCTGGCTTGAAGAAACCGACAACTGTTACATTATCCATGTATTCACCAGATGCATCGTATCTCTTTATATGCAATTTATCACCAATACTAATATTCATCCATTCTGCCAATGAGACATCAAGTATTATCTCGTTGAAATCGGTTGGGTACCTACTATTATTCTCCAAGATAATCTGCTGCTTCCAATATGAGTCAGAGAAATCGAAACCAAGTATTATTGAACCTATCTCCTCTATTCTATAAACCCTGTTTCTCGTAGTATCGTTGATATCTACCTTATAGAGATACGAATCATACATATAGTGGACAGCCGTGACATCTTTTACGCTGCTTAAATGACTCTGGATTGATCTGTATTGACTTTGATACGGTTTATTAGCGAAAGTGATTGTAGCGTAATAATCCACTGGTAATGACAAATACTTCTCTTTCGCACTAGCGTAAGTTAAGTAATCTGCAGTAAGCAGGATACTGACAACGAGACTAGTTGATAACATTATCAGAATTAGAGAGAGGGCGATTATCTTCGATTTTCCTCTGAGCAATTTCGTTGATAAGTTGATTGACATTTCTTAATCCTCCGAGGATTAAAGAGATAGACTGATTTTTTCTTTAACATTAAAAATAGAGAGATTATAAAGTATTGACTATATATAATTGTCGTAGATATCAGCAAGATATATTCAGGATATCCTTTAACATTCATCAAAAATTTGATTAAATCGATAGTTACGTTATTAATAAAATTAAAATTTATTTAATCTATAACGCTAATTATAGAGGAAGCTATCACTGAGGTTTTTATGATATGGCTCTGAATAATGATGAAGCTAAAAGGGTAGGTTACATAGTTATTATTTCTTTCGGTCTGATTAGTTTATTTGGCGATATTATCTATGAGGGTGCTCGAGGAATAATTCCACCATACCTATACAGTCTAGGAGCTACAGCAGCTATAGTTGGTTTAGCAACAGGATTTGGTGATTTTCTCGGCTACTCACTTAGAATAATTAGTGGTTACTTAGCTGATGTCAAGAAAACATACTGGTTCTTCGTTTTTATTGGCTATGGATTACTCATAACTATTCCATTGCTAGCGATAGCTGGTTACTGGGAAATAGCTATTCTTCTAGTTATCGTGGAGAGAATGGCTAAAGCGTTTAGATCACCAGCAAGGGACACGTTACTATCAGTAAGCACTGAGAGTGTTGGTACTGGTAAAGCTTTTGGTTTTCATGAATTAATGGATCAGCTAGGTGCTGTATCTGGGCCAGCGTTAATAGCTGTGATCCTGTATCTCACTAATAATAACTATTTCTACGCTTTTGGATCCCTCATAATACCGTACTTCATATTGATATTAATTCTAATAGTAGTTTATGCAAAAGTCAAGCCTTATACAGATAAAGCACTTCTCAATATTAATAAAGAGAAGAGCAGTACCTCTAAGGGTTCATTGCCAAGAGAGTTCTATATCTATAGCCTAGCGGTTTTCCTTAATACTGCTGGATTAATAACAGCTCAACTAATACAGTATCTCGCTGGATTTGTAATGGCTATCTGGATGGTATCTCTCCTATATCTCGCGATTCAAGCAATAGATGCTTTCTTCGCTCCTATATCTGGTTACATATATGATAAGGTGGGTAGATACATACTTATTGTCCCCTTCGCTTTATCTGTGATACCAAGCATATTCGCTTTACAGAAAACTTACGAGGCGATTCTTATAGCAGCTGCATTCGCTGGTGTTATATTAGGTATGCAGGAATCAATTTACAGAGCAGCTGTATCTGATGTCACAACTGTAGAAAGAAGAGGTACAGCTTACGGTTTATTCTATATTTTCTATGGCTTAGGATTTGTTGTTAGTGGTTATGTGTTCGGTTTGTTTATTGATTATAATATTTATCATCAAGCAGTTATATACTCAATAATTCTGCAAGTGATAGCTATTGTGCTCTTACTGCTATCTAGGCCTAGAAAAAAATAATTCACAAGTATTTTTCGATATAATTCATAACGAACTTAACGTTGCATAAAGCGCTTAAAACACATTTCTCTTCCTTATCTATTTTTTTACTTGAATTAATCCAATTCTCGATCTCTCTCCTAATTTTCTTCAGTTTCTCTACCTTATCCTCGTAACTAAACTCTTTCTCAGCCGCTAACTCCATTCTACTCTCTCTTGAACTCGCTACAAATAGGTCTCTGAATTGTGTGAATCCCACTTTCAATAAAACCCAACCCATTCTAGTTAAGACCGGAGGTACGAGTTTACGTAATTGATTCCTCGTAACTATATCATGGCTGTAATCAATAAGCAATTTTCCACCTGGTTCTAGATAGTTATGGAATAGCTCATACATCCTGTACTCTATATCTGATCCAAAGAAACTGCTCCCTAGGTGAATAAGCTCATTATGAATATTTCTTATCTCTACCCACTGCTTGTAGTGTTGTTTTCGTCCCTGGAATAATTTTATTCTAAGTAAGTATTCATCAAAATCGATTCCTGATAAGTAGAGATCTAAATCTATTTCCCCACTCTCCCGGTTTTCTCTAACATTCTTAGCTATAACGATAAGGTCCCTGTAATAGATCCCTTCTCTTAAGATTCTTATAGCCTCATTCAAGCTACTATGCATAATTGACCACCAATATTAAAAATAAATTACTAATAATTAAGTGAAGAAGAAATGTTTTCTTTAATTAATTGGTGATTTAGATGAGTAGAATTATTGATTATATATACGAGCATATTTTAAGAGCTGATAGCGTTCTAGATGGCGTGATACATAGAACACCACTCGATAAAACAAGAACATTCAGTGAGATGACTAAAGCAAACGTCTACCTTAAGTTAGAAAACTTACAGAAAACTGGATCGTTTAAGGCTCGTGGAGCATACTATAAGATTAGTAGCTTATCGGATGAAGAGAAGAAGAGAGGAGTTATAGCGGCATCAGCCGGCAATCATGCTCAAGGAGTAGCTTACGCAGCTAAAATGGCTGGGGCTCACGCTAAGATAGTTATGCCAGTTTTCGCACCTATAGCTAAGATACTAGCTACGAGATCTTACGGTGCGGAAGTAGTTCTTCATGGATACGTTTTCGATGACTCATTAAAGAAAGCATTAGAGATAGCTGAGGCTGAGAAAAGACAGTTTATTCATGCTTTTGATGATGAATACATTATTGCCGGTCAAGGCACAATTGGATTGGAGATCTTGAGGGAGATTCCTAATCCAGATGTAATTATTGTACCTATTGGTGGTGGAGGATTAATTTCTGGGATATCGATTGCAGTGAAGAAGAGGAATCCCGAGGTAAAGATAATAGGAGTTCAGTCGAAGGCTTTTCCGGCGGCTTATGAGTTAAAGAAGGGAGTGACTATGGAGAAAAAAGCGTGGTCAACAATCGCTGATGGTATTGCTGTTAAGAAGCCTGGTAAAATTACGAGTGAAGTGATTAGTGAGTTAGTTGATGACGTTGTTTTAGTTGATGATAATGATGTGTCGAGAGCAATATTCCTGCTGCTTGAGAGAGGAAAAATACTTGCGGAGGGGGCTGGAGCCATCTCTGTTGGCGCGTTGATATCAGGTCAGATAGATGTAGAGAATAAAAATGTAGTAGCTGTGATAAGTGGAGGGAACATTGACTTCACGCTACTAAGTAAGATTATATCTAGGGAATCCATAAGGATGAGGAGATTAGTTAAAATAAGAACGATTATTCCTGATAGACCTGGATCCCTAAGCAAGATAATTACGTTATTAGCTAAAGCTAGAATGAATATTATTGATATAATTACTGAGAGATACGATTTCAGAGCGCCACCGTACGAAGCTTCACTAGAAATCATTGTGGAGGTACCCGAGGAAAAGAAGCTACAGGAGTTATTAAGCCATATAAGAGAGCAGGGTTATCATGTAGAAATTGAAGAAGTGAAAGAATAATTAGGAATCAATGCATGGTTTCTTCAGAGAGATCGATCTTATATTGGAGCCAGAATTATTGATTCAATTTCATTCATTTCTCTTATTTTACTCGCTAATTTAAGATCAGTAGTTAATAACAAACAATCGAGTTTTAGCGCTGTGGCTATGAATAAGCTATCGTAAATACTTATTCTTCGTTGCAACCCTATATCTAAGGCACTATCCAGAAATTTCTCAGCATTGAACACTTCTAAAGTATCTATAAACTCCATTGCTTTTTTTAGCGCAACTTTAACAACTTTCTCATCACCATTAAAAAGACTTATTCTCTTCCAAGCAACATTAAAAATCTCTATCCTCGCGTAATTTAAAGTCACAAGATCCCTAAACTTAACAACTCTTTTCCTAGCCCACTCAGTAAAGTCATCTAGGAAGAACATTGAGGCTATAAATGAGGAATCAAGTACTGCTTTATCTCTCATCTCTATCTTCTCTAATTAATTCATAATTATTAATTTTCTTCATAGACTTAAGCAAACTCTCTGTTTCACTTAGAATTTTCTCTCTAATAGCCTGCTTCGCTCTCCTCTCTATAAACCTCTCAATCTCGCTTCTCCAATTTATATCAACTTGTCTCATTAACTCCTTGATACGCTTCCTAACCCTTACACTCACAACCTCACTCATGCGCAAAACCATAAACAAAAAATGTCTACAAATTATATATACATTAAGAGAAAACAATATAAAAGTATCATTTTCCATAACAAAAAAGAGTGAAGTAATTTCTATTTACTTAGGGAAATTATTCACTTCTTAAGCTCCCTATCTAGGAAAATTATTCCCGGGAAGAGAATCTTAACAGCGTCCTCTACCCTAACTATTACGTGGCCCATATCCGGGATTACATGCAATTCAAATTTTTTACCTAAATCCAAGAGCCTAGATACGTACTTTAATACTGGTTTTAGCGGTGTTCTAGAATCATTCTGTGAGTGTATTATGCATAAAGGAGCCTTAAGATTCTCTACATAGCTCTTAGCGCTTCTCTCAGCTAATAACTCTCTCTTACCAGTGAAAAGCGTGTTTATAAACTGCTTAAACAACGCATCACTCAACTCATATAGCTCCTCCCAATCAGTTATACCAGCACCAGCTACTCCCGCATCCCACATATCCGGCTCCTTAACAGTCGCTAGAAACGTCATGTATCCCCCGTAACTATAGCCCATTATAGCTATCTTAGATGCTAAATTATTTTCCTTAGCCCATCTAGCAGCATAAACAACATCCATTAAGTCACCGCCACCTGGATCACCAATATCTAGTTTCCTGAATTCATCTCCATAACCCGTTGATCCCCTAAAATTCGGTGCTACCAAGTGGTAACCTGATGCTACTAGGGACGCAATCATTCTGTTCCACGAATCATTCACGCTATACCATGGGCCACCATGAACATAGATTATTGTTGGTCCTGGCTTACCTATACTACCATTCTCTATAACGAATGCAGGGATCTCTAATCCATCGAATGACTTATATGTGAAGAACCTAGATCTACCAAGTAGATTTCTTAGTTCATTGGGCAGCTCTTCACCTAGAAGAGTCTCAACTTCACCAGATTTGCTATCAATTTCGAGTATCTTATGAGGGGATGTTAATGAGGACCATGTTGCATAGTATTTATCTCCAGCTGGCACAAAATAATGTGTGAATCCCTCAGGTAACTTAATAAGTTTCCCATCATAGAAAACTTTTGTTCTCCCGTTTCTCACAGCTATAAACCATATCTTACCATTAGAATCCCAATCAAAATCAACATACTCATTGAACTCGTACTTTCTATACTCATCGAAACTCATTTCCGGCTCAATTAACTCGCCATTACCTAGATTCATGACGACTAATTTCTCTTTACCAAATGCCGTGGTAGCAAATAATATGGAATCATCATGAATCTTTGGATTCCTATTTGTTGATCCCTCCTTAGGCGTGAAGACTTGAAATTCACCTGTATTTATATTGAAAATAAACAACTCTTGGGATCGAGGATCTCCTCGAAGTAATCCCTCACCAACAATCTTATCGCCCTCAAGATCTACAGCGAAGAATAATTTATTTGCCTCGTAAACTTTCTCAGCTGATGCATCAGGCTTAATTATCCATAGATCCAGGATACTTTCTGTTGATGAGGAAATGGCGAATTTCTCTCCATCAAAACACCCGTTAGTTATTCTTCTTGGTGCTAATGAACTAACCTCGTACTGCTCCAAGCTCTCTATATTAACAATAAATGCCTTATGTAACTCTTTTCCCTTCGCTACATCTCTTGTATAAAGGAGGTATGGTGATCCCTGAACAACATTACTGACCGAAGAAACATCCTCAGCAAGTTTAATTTTCTCTTTATTACTTATATCCATTAACCAAAGACTCCTAACACCTTCAAGAGTAGTTACATATATTATCTTATTCATAGTGAATCCAACAACAGAGAACAAGGGCGCTTTAACAATATTCTCTATAATTCTCAATTTATCAGAATAATCCATGACATCTTCCTCAAATAACATTACATCATAATATATTATTTTCTTCTTGGAGAATATAGCACCATTCAAAATTTATCTTTTTTGACTAAATTATAAAGACGCTTTAGAACTCAACGATAACGTAGTGACCCATCCTTTTTATAACTCTACCACCCCTCTTTCTATAGAATTCTAATGCTTCAAGATCTGGAAAAGTCGTGATTAAGGGTCTCTTACCAAGCTCTCTTAATCTCTTTATAGCTATGTCAAATAGCTTTGATCCTATACCCTTGCCTCGATAATCTGGATGAACAGCAAATAATTCAATGAAACCAACATCATCCCTATTCATGAATTCTCTAGGTATCCATGGAACATACTTACCTCTAAGATCATAATTAATTCCAATAACGCCAATTATTCTTCCTGGCATCGCCTTATCTTTATCTCTAACTATAAATAATTCATCTATCTCTCTCCTAAGCCTCCACTTGAGAAAAGGCTTGTAGTAAAAAGAAAAAATCTCGAATGAATTAGGATCATGAGGATCTGGTTTCTGATTTCTAAGTAACCATTCAAGCTTAGGATATCTACCCTCCGTACTTCTATAGACATCATACATGAGAGAGATAAGAGAGCTCACTATCCCAAGAGCTCTTGATTTAGGAACAGTCTCTATGCTCAAATCAAGCCACCAAGCAGAAAAATAATTCAGAAAAACAGTAATATAAGAAAAATAAAGAAATGTTTATAAAGCTATAGTTCCATTAAGAAGAACCCTGCGATAATTCCGACACTAATCAATGTGGAGATAAATATTAGTGCGATCAATAAGTTAACTGTTTTATCATCCAGCTCCTCTATCTTAAAGAGGAATACCCCAATAACTGTTACCAAGATAAATACTATTAACGTAACTATACCATGACCAACCCAATGGTGACCAAAAGTATTTTTGAGCCAATCAAATACTCCCGTGCTCTTATTCTCCTTAACAACAACTAAAACAGCATTAAATATCGATGTAACTACATAACTAATAGCAGCGCTAAAAGCTAGTTTAGGATTTCCAGCCATCATAATCACCTCATAATAAGCCTCCACCCGCCTCTAAATACCAAGCAATTCTAGCAGCAGTAGCAATCCATCCTCCTAAACTCTCCATCACTAGACCTCCTAGAATCAATATGATTACTGTCCACATTAGTAATCTCCGGCCATTCGGAGAGGTAATATCAATAGAGAGAGCAAAAATCGGGAGCAATGTAGCTAAGAACAAGCCAGTATAAAATATGTGTTCTTTGGTTTCCATCCCGAAATTATGAGCTGCAGCTGTCTCTGGATGCGCTTTAATAACTGCTTTATCTGCTCCATACTCGACAGTATACACTGGAATTACTGTAAACCAAGACAACCAAACAAATATTGCTGTAGCTATCGCTAAATACGTAATAGTTTTCTTATCCTTTGAATTCGTGAACAATAAAGCGAGTAATGCAGAGGCACTCAATAGTGATAGTAGTGCAAAAAATACGTGTATTGCTCCTTCTAGACCTGGAATTGACATTTATAACACCAATTTAATTAATAAAATCTATTATTAAACTGTAATATCTGAATTTTTCACTAGTATAACATTATTATTCTATATTAAAATTTTACCAATTTATACATAATTATTATCACGATACTTTATAATTAGAATCGATAATAGAAATATTTCTTACAAAAATAAGAAAAAAAATTTCGAAAACTTTATATTAATGTAAAATAATCAGAAAGATTGTTATCATAA
>JALWRR010000086.1 GCA_026993975.1 Promethearchaeati archaeon
TTCGGACGTAGAGCCACTAGCTGAGTTTATTGGGGGTTGTGGTGCTGGTAGAGCTTACATATCTCTCGAGCCTAATGGTGATATACAGCCATGCGTCTTCCTGCCGATAAAGGTCGGTAATATCCTTAAGGATGATTTCGAGGAGTTATGGAGGAGTAATAAGGTCTTTAACGACTTAAGGAATAGGGATCTTCTTAAGGGTGCCTGCGCTAACTGCCCGTTCAAGTATGTTTGCGGCGGCTGTAGAGCCAGAGCCTACGCTTATTTTGGTGATTACTTAGCACCAGACCCAGGATGCATATATAATCTCGAGTGGTGGAATCGTATAGTAGGTAAAGCTGCCTTAACTGCTAGGAAAATAGAGGTTTCTCACTAAACTTTTAATTTATTGCGATTTGCTAATTAAACATAATCATCTCTGTTAACTATATTTCTTGGTTTTTCTCCTCTCAGAAATCTCTTTATATTCAGCAAAGCACTTTTAAACACTTCTTCTCTAATATCTGGTGAGAAACCAGCGATATGCGGGGTCATTATAATGTTATCTAATTCGTGGAATGGGTAATCCTGGAAAATTTGTTCTTCGTATCGCTCTGGGTATCGCCACCAAACATCAATAGCAGCTATTGCATCTGGATTGCTTTTCAGGAAGTTATATAAGTCTCTTTGATTAATAACTGAACCCCTACCAACATTTACCAGGATTACATTTCTCTTCAAGAGCTTAAATTTGCTTTCATCGAAAAAGTTTCTTGTATGTTTTGTTAGTGGGAGAGATAGAACTATTATATCTGATTTAGATAATACATAGTTCAATGAATCTAGTTTCCCTATGAAATCGATTTTAATTGGGCTTCTTCCACTTCTGTTCACGCCATAGACTTTTGCTCCAAGCGATTTCAACATTTTCGCTAGCTCTACACCAATATGACCAAAGCCAATTATCCCCACAATTTTTCCGCTTAATAATTCATGCGGTATTCTCCTTAACCATATTCCCTTTCTCATGTATCTATCTCTGCGAGGTATCTGTTTAAGGGCGCTTAAAATTAAAGCAAGCGCGAATTCAGCAACAGCCTTAGCATTCCCCCCAGCATTATTAGCTACAATAATCTCCTCGCCTAATAATTGAAATGGAATATTATCCGCGCCAGCAGAGAGTGTTTGAATAAATTCTAAGTTTTTCATTTTAGAGATAATTTCCTTAGTTAAGTCTCTTCCACTGCCAGTTAACACCACTTTGACATCACTTAATACAGTATCCATCTCGCCCTTATCTATCTCTTTGAGATAAACTATTTGAGCTACATCGGATAGAATCTCTTCAATTATTTTCCTATCGTTCTCATTAGCTCTAAAAGTGACAAGCACTATCGGTTTCATTAAAACACCGTTTCATTTATTCTTTTTCATAATCTTTATCTTTTCTCTTAATTTGCAAAAGGAACATACTCCATCGCTAGCAGTTGTTGGAAATCCGCAAATCTTACATGGCTTTATCTCTATTTCTTCCTGTTGTATTTTCTTTTTAATTGATAATATGGATCGAGTAAAATTATACTGAGACATCGGATTTAACTTAAGCGCGGTTTCCCATAAGGTCTTATACTTTTTTAATAATGCTCCTCTAGATAGGGGGCATTCTAAATCAACATAAGGGACACCATTTACCTCGCAATAAAACAAGTTTTCTTTCTCAGTTAAGAAAATCTGTGGTCTAAGTCTACCCACCATTTTAAGTTCTGGCTTAGGAGGAGAAATAACTTCATTTCCCCTAACTATATCTTCATACCTATAAGTAAACATTGCCTTAAGGAAATACGTAGAGACATCATCTAGATTATGACCAGTGGCGATATAATCATAATTATTCTCATAAGCAACTTTATTCATTATCCATCGCTTAACTAAGCCACATACACTGCATGGAGGTTTCCGGACAAATTTAACAGCTTCTGGTATTGAGACACCTAGATAATCCTTTACACTTACGATAATATACTTGATATCTAGCTCCTTAAGCAGTTTTTCAACTGCTCTCCTGCTTTCTATCGAGTAATTGTCTATGCCTAAATCAATGTGCAGAGCCATTATTTCAATACCTAAATCATCTTTCAACTTATTTAATGCATATAGTAAAGCCATTGAATCCTTTCCTCCAGAAACAGCCACTAGAACTCTACCACCACTGAACCCATTTCTCTTCAAAGTTCGCTTTATTATCCTTTCATAATACTCTATGAAATGTTCTTCACAGAAACCGACTCTTGCACGCTCAATTACTATGCTAGCTCTTTTTCCACAAACAACACATTTTCTATACATTTAGATCTCTCCCAGTATTAGAGAGTAAATAATTCCTCAAAATTTCTATAGACTATTCTGATGACTTCCTTTTTATCGATTTCTTTAACCCTGCTAATAATATCAACTAGCTCTGGTATCATCTCTGGAGTCAAGTTTTGACCTCTATATAAATATGGCCCATCACTCTCCGTAACTATCATCTCTATCGGAGCGTTCTCAAGCACCTTTAAATGCTTTTTCTGGAACTTTAGAGCAACATTTATTGATATTTTATAGCCAGCATCATTTATATCATTCAGTAAATCGATTGGACCAGTATACCAGTGAAAAACTGCTTTTTCAATATCATACCTAACTAGTAACTCTAGCACTTCTCTCCAAGTATCAACGCTATGTAGATTTAGAGTCAATTTATTATCTCTCGCGATCTCTAGGAACTTAAGGAATAGTTCTCTCTGTTTATTTATCGTCTCGGATGCAAATCTAGAATCCAATCCGATTTCTCCAATACATTTAACATTACTAACTAAATCAAAAACTTTGGTTATGTCGGATTCACTGACTTTCTTGAGGTACCATGGATGGATACCTACACAGGGAATTAATCTACTTATTTTCTTACTATAGTTCAGGATCTTTAGAGATGAGTTATAGTCAACGCTAACGCCTACAATCACCATGTCGTATTTATGTGTTATCTCTTTAATTTTCTCGAGAGAGTATTCATCTGCATGGCAGTGAGAATCCACTAAATGCATTTCTAATCCACCATATATAATATACAATTTAAATACAGTAATTCTTTTTGATTTAAAAGATTTCAAAAATGGTGAGGATTAGGATGGATACAGTTAAAATGGTTTTCTTTCTGAAACCAGACGCTGTTATTAGGAGATATGTAGGTGCTAGAACATTCAAAACATTGTTAGAGAGAGTGGAGGGATTAGAGTTTTTAACTTTCATCAAGCTAACTCCTGAGAAAGATTTTCTAGCTAACCAGCATTATGTGGAGCACAAAGGTAAGTTCTTTTTTAATTGGTTAGTGAACTTTACAACAGTTGCACCAATATATTTCACCATTATACGTACAAGTAGTGATAAGATAGAAGAGATTAGAAAGATTCTTGGACCAACTCTAGTTCAAAAAGCAGTTATTGAAGCTCCTGGAACTATAAGAGGAAGATATGGTATTTATGGAGGTGTAAATGTTGCACATGCATCGGATTCCAAGAATAGTGCTATTAGGGAAAGCGGGGTGTGGGAAGAATATCTCAGAAGAATCTTTGGTGATAAGATATATGATAAGTCTCCAATAGAGGTAAGGAAAGAAATTGAGGGTTATATCGAGCAATATATTGATTATCCAATAATAGATAACATAAGGTACATTGAGTTATCAAAAGAACTAGAGAGTGATCCATCTAGAAAGGAGGAAATAAGAGAGAAGTTCATCAATTTGCTGTTAAAAGAGACCTCAGAAGATTTAATTCACGACCAGAATAAACCAGTTGAGAAACTAGCTGAAATGTTAGTTAGAAACGCATTACTCAGAAAATAACAACCAATTTTCCATAATTCTACTTATAATACCTTTTAATTCAGTAGACCTGCTGAAAGTTCTAAATCTCCTCCACCAAGGAGGAAAGTACTTCCAATAATTATAGTCACTGAATCTTTTATCAAGAATTATTACTAATCCCCTATCATTATAATCCCGAATTAATCTACCTCCTGCTTGAAGAGTTTTCCTAACTGTTGGAGCGATTATCGTTAAGAATCGTCCTTCGTTTCTACCCAATTTCTCCGAAAAATATTTTTCTTGCGCTTTAAGCACATCATTCCACTCTGGGAAAGGTAATCCAACTAAAACAACTGCGGCTAGAACAGTCTCATTATCTAACCTGTAATCGATTCCTTCCATTAATTTTCCTCCAGCAACAGAAAATATGATTGAATCAGGTTTCTCGCGCAGTGTACTTAGTACTTTCTCTATCTCTGTTTTCGGCGTTTCAATAATAATGTTTCTGTCACTAATACTAATTCTAAATGTCATTAATCTTAAAATCTCATAGCTAGGGAAAACAACGAGTATTGCTTTGTTATGGATAGATTCAGCTATGGCTTCTAACCTACGAGCAATTCTATCAAACATCTCATCTGTTCTCATATCATACTTAGTGGTGCAGACTCTATCGACAAGTATAGTAAATGAATCTGGATCAAATGGGAATGGAATAATAAGTTCTCTTAATCTATTTTTGATCTCGGGAGAATCACTTAAACCAAGTATTTTCTCGAAATAATTAAGAGGATATAAACTCCCAGACATAAGTACAGCACTTTTTATCTCTCTAAAAATTAATCTTGATTCATTCGAAGGATCCAATAACTGCAAAGATACTACGTAATCAATATCTCTCTTATCGTATCGTTTCTGCTCTATAATTGTTATGAATTCCCGTAAATCGGATAAGAGCTTGAAATACTCAAGAAAATCGCTAATCCATATAAGCCTCGTAGAGAATTCTCCACTCTCCTCTATTATCCTCTCCCCAATCTCCTTCAACCCCAAGTAATCCCGCCTAGTATATAATGATGATATCTCCTTAGGATCTATTATCTTCGGTCCCTTGCTCTTGCCACTTAATTCTCGCGACCCAATCTCCCTTATTTTCTTAGTAATAGTCTCCAATAAGTTGATTAAATAATCCGCATCTTCATGATTTATTCTCTCTAATTCCTTTCTAGCACCCTCCAGAGTCTTGATGCTCATTGATAAGCTTAAAGCACTAAGAATGTAATCAGGCAAATTATGAGCCTCATCTACAACGAGATAAATCGACTTTAGTGTCTCGTTAATATTAGATAGAAATTTCTCCCTAATATCTGGATTAAACACATAACTATAGCTACCAATTACAATATTGGATTGCGATGCTAAATATCTAGCTACTTCATATGGGCAAACACCATATTTACTAGATATCCTAATAATATTAGTGTAGGATGCCCCAACACTCATTGCTTCCCGAGAAGCGCTAATTAAAGTCTCCGAGGGAATACCCTTATCATAACTTCTTCTAAAAAAAGGACACTTATTCCTTCTCTTTAGCACCTCACAAGCTTTCAGGAATGAATGATAAGGCAATGATATCAGTTTCTTACTGCGGCGTGCTAAAAGACACATATCTCTTTTTGATCTAAAAGTCACATAAGCGATACTTACACTCATTTTTTCTCTAATTCGATCCAGCTCTCTGATATACATATATGATTGACTCTTAGTTCGGGTTAAAACGACTAATTTTGCATCTGGGTTCGTATCTAATAACGCTAAGTAACTAGTTATAGCAGCTACCGTCTTGCCAATCCCTGTGGGTGCATGTAATAGACCAATAGAATTTTCCTGAAAAACATCTAAAATAAATTTAATAGCATCTCTTTGTCCTTTTCTAAACTCTTTATAAGGGAAATATTTTTCAATGCTCAATGTTAGACACGATCTCTATGGTTCTATTTATTTAATTCTCATAATTAGATCAATAAGATATTTATTTTTGCGGCGAGAAGTATTCTTTTATGAAATTTATGTAGAGTTCCACAAATTCTATAACATCATCCAAATATACGAATTCATTTGCACTATGAGCGACCTCTAGATATCCGGGCCCAAAATTTACGGTTGGTATGCCCCTGAATCTAAAGAATCTTGCATCTGATGTAGCTGACATACATATGTAGAGTGGTTTATATCCCAGGATTTTCTGAAAAGTCGTTAATAGTATTCTCGCTATCCTAGAATTCACTGACGTATAGCTTGGCTCAGTTTCATTTATAACACTAACATCGAGACCATTAATTACTCTGGAATATTCCTTCACTATGTCTAATGCATCACTCACAGTGGACCCAATCGGTATTCTTATATCGATTTGAGCTTCGCATTCATCTGGAATTATGTTTGCTTTTTCCCCTCCTCTAATCACCCCTATATTTACAGTAAAACTATCTAGTACTTTCCCTAAATCCTCTCTTACCTGCTGAAGCCATATTTTTCCATCCTTAATTAATTGTAACGCATCACTAGGAATATCTTTTTTGCTTGGAATTAGTTCTGGTAAATTAATTATGAACTTAGCCATCTCTCTTATAGCATTTCTCCCTAATATTGGTAAGCTTCCGTGTCCTGATATACCTCTAGAAACAAGTTTAAGCCATAGTATTCCTTTCTCGCCACCAACTATAGCGTATTGACCCGTCTTAAGATTCCCGGTTGGTTCCGCAACTAGACAAGCATCTCCATTAATATTCTCTTTTTCTAGAATATATTTCGCACCGTATTCTCCACCAGTCTCTTCATCTGCAACGATAGTGAGAATTATTCTTCCGGGAGGATCATCAATATATGCTAGAAATGAGTATAGAATTGCTATCACACCGCTCTTCATATCGCTTGATCCTCGTCCATATAATTTTCCATCAATAATCCTGCCCTCAAATGGATCAAAATCCCAATTAGAACTAACAGGTACTACATCTATATGACCATTAAGAATAATTGAGTTCCCTAATCCTTTACCAATCTCAGCAATTAGACTCTGCTTTCCTTTCTCCGGCTCTACAACGCGATACCCAATACCATACTCATCAAGTATCTCTGAAATAACACTTATACCTTCTGTAGTATCTCCTGGCGGATTAACTGTTTTGGCTCTAATTAACTTAATCAAATTATTAATGATTTCACTCTTCTTATCGTGAACAAAACTGGATAATGAATGCATTATGCATCGCCCTAAGCTATTTCTTTGCCAAAGATAAGAGTTAGCAATGCCATTCGAACGGGAACACCAAATCTAGCTTGAGTGAAATAAGCCGCATACTCAGTATGATCTATATCTCTACTAATTTCATCTACTTTAGGAAGCGGGTGCAAAATCTTAAGCGTTGGTTTAGCATTCTCTAGAATACTCATTGTTAGCTTATAGCTCCCCTTCACTCTCTCATATTCCATAGGATCTGGAAATCTCTCCTTCTGAATCCTTGTGACGTAAAGTATATCTAGCTCTCCAATCACATCCTTAACATCCCTCAGCTCTTCAAAATTAATATTATGCCTTGTTAAATAATCTTTCGTCTCAGGTCGTACTCTAAGAATATCAGGTGAGATTAGATAAATTTTCCTTGGCCTGAATTTGGCTAACGCTAGGAGAAATGAATTAGCTGTCCGCGCATACTTTAAATCCCCTAACACACCATAAACTAAGTCATCTATTCCTCCTTTTAGTTTCCTAACGGTATATAAATCAATAAATGCTTGAGTTGGGTGATGCTGCTTACCATCCCCCCCATTGATAACAGGAGATTCAGCTATTTCAGCAGCTAATTTAGCTGCTCCTTCATAAGGATGTCTAATGACAATAATATCAGAGTACGCATCAAGCATGCGAACCGTATCAATGAAGCTTTCTCCCTTTTTAATCGATATTGCTTCCTCTCCCACTAGAGTAATGACATCCCCACCAAGCCTCTTCATAGCGGCCTCGAAACTCAGCCTAGTTCTAGTACTTGGCTCAAAGAAAGCTGACGCCATTATTTTTCCTTCTAATAGGTTTATTTTTCTAATTTTTTTCTCTAGTATCTTATCGGCGTTTAAAAAAAGCTCCTCAAAATCTTTTCTATCGAAATCAGTTATTGTTAATATGTCTCTATTAAGAAAAGGCATGATTAAACACGCAATGATAATTTTAATTTCTTATTTCAATCAAATTAAGAATTAATAATTTTCTGAGCCACCTTATGAATCGACATATTTAAGAATGTTTCATTCTCTATTAGTTTGCAATCATATAAAGGGTTTTTTAAATGCAATTCGCCATAGGAGACATAATTCTATACCTATTATTCATAATTCCAGTTGCACTCTGGCTTTATGTTAGAGTACGAGTAGTCTCAAAACAAAAGAAGTACTGGAAAGAGATAGTAGCAAATAAAGATGAGTATGGTAAGATAATAGCTGGCGCTGTAACAGAGACGAAGATTCTAGAGTCAGAATTCATAGATCGGGAAGGCGCTGAAATCTTCATAGATGCTTTAAAAAAGTTCCCACCTGTTGATGACGCAATAAAGACGATATCTTTCATGAGGGGATTCATAAACGCTATTGAGAAGAACCCAGAACTGTTAGAAGATAAAGAGAAAATTAGAAGAGAAGTAGTCAGGCCACTTATGCAGCAATGCTTATTCTTTCTAGCTGTAATGGACAATGAGATAAGAAAGCTTATTGAGGATAGAGTAAAGAAGGCTGAAGAAACTGGAGAAGATATGGAGGAGATAATTAAGCCACTCTTACAGGATGCTGTTAATATTGTTGCAAGCTGGTGAATTATCTAGATTTTTCCTGTATTTCTCATTATATTTTTGTGTATGGAGTCTAAATAACTGATTTAACATGGAGAATAGATAGGGTATAGAATACTGCTTCTTCCGTGCGTATAGTCTCTACTTTCTGGTCTGGTACTACATTTATAAAATAATTAAAGAAGTCCCTATATCCATTTCCAAGCATTTCTCTTAGCCCTCTATATGGTGATCCGAAAACTATAGCTATTTTTTCACCGCATTTAATTTTCACTCTGTTTACTGGGTCTCCATATCTTGATGTACCTATTATGCAGAATTCTCGTTTCTGAAGTTGATTTAGGAGAGTAACTAAACCCTTATTGTAGTAAAATGCGTCAAACCCGAAATAAAATGGGAGTGTTCTCTTATCAATTATTTTCTTTTTCTTTGTATCTATAACGATGATTTTTTCGCCCGATTTATATGATGGATTTATCTTAACTCTATATTTCTTGCTACCATCTGTTACATGTAGGTATTTCTTATCTAGAGAAATGACGTAAGCATATCTGTACCTTGAACCATAAATTTTATCAAGATGATGAGGTGTCTTTAAGGGCTCTATAACCCCAATATAGCGTAGTGAGTTATCTTTCTCGAAAGCTATTTTTCTTAAGTATGGTGGAGTATTAATGTACTTTAATACCTTTACAATAAATCTCCCTAATCCATGAGAATCAAACTTCGGATCCGGATCATAGTAAATTCCTATATCTGTTATCCCGAATGTAGCACAAGCTCTAGCTATAAGCCCTATCTTATATGTTCTTATAATCAGATTTTTTTCATCCGATGTGAATGTTGAAGGTATCAGTATCATTTTCTGCATTAATTTTCAGCCCATAAACTCATGCATCAATCATTTCTAGTTATTCTCGCAATATAAAAACCCATTGCAGTGGGATTAGGAAACAAATCGATTTTAATATTGTTGGGAACAGAGTATTTGATGAAACCAAACAGGTCTTGTTCATCAAAGTAAAGCGATTTACTAATTACGAAGTTTTGCGTCGTGATAATGAAGCTTCTCTTGGGTAGACCAATTAATATCTCGCCTAATTCATTCTCAAGTAGTTTCTCTACACCATACTTTATAGCGCAGCTAGCGGTATTTAATTCAGCAATTCTAACTGCCCAACTCTCTTTCCCTAGTAAAAGAATACTAGATCCTACCTCTTCCTTAATTCGAATCCCTAGCTCCCTCAACCTATCTAAAACACGTAACAAATAATTCTTTCCCTTCGGCGATATCCTTGAGTTTTCTAACGTTTCTCTAGTAATACTACTCAGCTCTAATCCATGCAAAGAGACATCCAAGTGAATCTCATTAGGTCTATATCTCTCAGCGAGCTTGCCCGCTAAAGCTAGTTCACGAATAATATACTCCGGTGAGTCAACTGCGAATGGTTGATTCTCACAGATATACGCGCTAGGATGTTTGTAAGGGTACTCTAGATATACTGCGGAAGTGGAGATAATGTTTTTTGCTCTAAATTTCTCATCGAGCTCAGCGCATCCAGAATCAGCAGCAACAATGCTTATCACATTATCACCCTATTGAATAAATGAATTTTACAGCTCTATTTTTAACTTATGATATAATGATGAATCTTAAAATCTTGATTTTACTGGTAAATTGAGATAGATCACTTTTATGGTGAATTAAATTGAGTATTGATCAGATAAATGGTTTTTTTAACCCTAAATCAATAGCTGTTATAGGTGCTTCATCAAAGCCTGGTAAAATAGGTTACGCTGTTCTTAAGAACCTTCTTGAATTCCAAGAAGCGGGAGGTAAGCTATATCCAATTAATCCTAAAGCGAATGAGATTCTTGGCTTAAAAGCCTATAAATCGATACTCGATGTACCCGGTAAGGTAGATATGGCGGTAGTTGTAATAAGATCAGAGAGCGTACCAGCGATAATAGATGATTGCGCTAAAAAAGGAGTAAAAAACATTGTCATAATATCAGGTGGATTCAAGGAACTAGGTGGAAGATTTAGGGATCTCGAAGCTGAAATAGCTGAAAGAGCAAAGAAATACGGTATCAGGATAATTGGCCCTAACTGCATAGGAGTTTATGATCCTAGAACAAAAGTGGATACTTTCTTTCAACCTAAAGAGAGAATGCTTAGACCGCCTTCAGGTAATGTAGCTTTCTTAACGCAGAGTGGGACATATGGCATAATTCTATTAGAATGGAGCGCGATGGATGGTTTAGGAATAAGTAAATTCGTTAGTTACGGTAACAAAATGGATGTGGATGAAGCTGATCTACTCCTATACCTCCTTAATGATAAGGATACTAGAGTAATCGGTATTTATCTAGAAGGAATCGGGGATGGAAGAAAGTTCTTTGAAGCAGCTAAGAAGGTGACAAAAGAGAAGCCAGTAATTGTCTTGAGAGGAGGATGGAGTGAGCTAGCTGCAAGAGCAGCCCTAAGTCACACGGGTTTTCTTGGCGGTAAGGGAAGAATCTATGAAGCAGCATTCAAACAAGCGGGCATAATACAAGCAAGGAGTCTAGAGGAGCTGTATGACATGACTAAAGCTCTTTCTAGACAACCAACCACACGCGGTAATAGAGTCTCTATGGTGAGTAATGGTGCAGGACCAATGGTGCAGGCGGTTGATTATTTATCAGGAGCTGGTCTAGAATTAAGTAATTTGTCTGATGAGACTAAAAGGAAGCTAAGAGAGGCTTTATCCCCATTCGTAATTGTTGATAACCCTGTTGATCTCACGGGGAGTGCTACGCCTAATGATTATCAAATCGCTTTAGAATACTTGCTGAATGATGATAATGTCGACATGATTTTCGTCTTCTTTGTTCATCAAAATGCCCCTATGAGCGAAGAAATAGTTGAGGTAATGGATCATATTAATAAGCTAGCTAATAAAAAGGGAAAACCAATACTAGCTGGTGCAGCTGGTGGGCCATACACGATATCCATAAATAAAAAGATGGAGGAGGTAGGTATTCCTACTTATCCCACTCCAGACCGCTTAGTTGCTGCTGCTAAAGCGCTGTATCTAGCTGGGTTAAATAGAATTTAGCTCTAGCTTACTTTTCTCACACTAATTAACGTTACTGTCTCTAGAACACTCTCTATGCCTCGAAGATACTTAATCACGATGTCCTCAAGTTCTTTTTCATCCTCTACTTCAGCTTCAACAACCACGTCAAATGGGCCTAGGACTTCAGTTACTTTCTTTATTTTTTCATTCTCAGATATCTTCTTCAGGGTCTCCTCCTCTTTTCCAGGGGCGATCTTAATTAAGATATACACTAGCATGACATACATCACCTAGTTTAATATAAATTAAATTTACCTATACTTATTTTTGTATAAAAATAAATGCTAAATAACTAACTATTACTCAATATCGAGTCTCGAATCTATGCTAGCAGGTATAAACCACTTATAATTCCCTATGAATCGCCTGAATAACTTAGGGTGTTCTGTATGAATAGGAACAATTATCTCGGGATCACTTCTCTCGATGAGTGATTTTATGTCAAGTGGAGTCGCGTGACCTGAGGAGTGTATATGATAACTCGCTACACCAAAGTGTTCTAGCCAATTCAATAATTTCTCAAAACTTATTTCTCGTTCTTCGTTCACTGGTTCGCTAGAGCTTAGAATAAAGATGCTTCCAGGTGGTGGTTTAAGATTTCTAATTTCTTTAATTCCCCCGAAAACGACTGTGAAGATGTATTGGTCAGGATTTCTTTTTATATCATCAAAAGTTATTTTCTTGTCATCAGGGATTTCTTGTAGAACTTCTTTCTCACCAGTAGATAATCTCCTTTTTGATTCATTCAGAATCATTATGTTTTCTGATTCTAGATCTATATTACTTGTCCTTATACCACTAGATGATAATATAGCTCTTAGAATTCTATATCTCTTTGGGCTTATCACCAATATTCTATTAGTTTCTACAGCCGTTTTAAGCACTGTAGAGAACCTATCAATATCAGATCTACTGAAATCCACTATAACTAATCCTCTTCGAGCCTGCTTAACTAAATCCAGTAACTTATAGAATACGTCCTGTTCACTTAGAGTTCCTGAATAATTTATGTGCGTTCCCTCTGTCAAAAGAATCTTAATATCCTCTTTCTCAAGAGATCTTATGAAATCTTCGGTCATGGAGCTTTGCGGGCCATGCATCCTAAAATCTCCAGTATAAGCAATAGCACCAACACTAGTATGTAGTATAAATCCATAAGCTCCAGGCACACTATGATCCACGTGGATGGGATCTATTTCTATCTCACTTACTCTACTCTCAATGTATATTTTCTTCCCAGTTCTGAACGGAATCAGATTCAACCCATCGTAAAAAAATTCTGGTGAAGGTTTCGAGTATATTAATGAATTCATAGCAGATATTATATTTATGGCGCATTCCCCAGCGTAAATAGGAACTCTTCTATTTAGCAATGAGATGTGACCATAATGATCTAAGTGTGCGTGAGAAATGATTACAGCATTTAAATTCGTCTCTTTTTCTTTCTCAACGCTTATACCCTTCCTAAAATCCTCTTTCTTAAAGCTGGTATATATAGATGGCAAATCTGGTATAGCCCCTATCGAAATAAGCTCCTCAATGCTCTCTGGATACGTAAAAGGGAACTCATAATATTTCCGAGAAATATTAAAGTTCTTACCGAAATCTAGGTACAGTCTTACATTAGACTCCTCATCATTAATCAAAAACTTATTGCCTCCTATTTCTCCGACTCCACCATGAAAAAATATTGATAATCTAGCCATTTTAACGCACATTCAAATAATCCAGCTTACGAATTTAAAAGTCATTGGATTGTATAGTAGGCGTATATGTATATATCTTTTTTATAAGTCTGGGTGAAATAATATATAAAGGTGCAATAGATAAATGAACGGACTGTTATGGTGGAATAAGTGGTAGAGCAAATAGAAATTGAATTATTCATGACAGATGGATTACCATGCTTACTAGCAGATAGATTCATTCAAGAAATAATTAAATTGCTTCCAAAAGAAACGAAAGTAAAATACAGTAAAAAAGAGATAAATGAGATTCATGAATTAAAAGAACTAGTCGATAAATACGGTATCAACGGATTACCATTCATCATTGTTAAGAGAGATGACAAGGAATTTAGAGTCTGTGGTTTTGAGCCTGAGGAAATTGAGAAAGCTATTCTAGGGAAAGTAGTTATATCGAAAGAATCAACTAGCTTAGATAATGTCTGCTAAGGTAAGAAGTCATGGAGGACATAAAAAAACTAATAGATCTAGCTGAAGATAAACTAAAATTCTCTTACTCGAAATACTCTGGAATAAGAGTTGTTGCTATTTTACTGGCAAAAGATGGATCAATATACTATGGAGTTAACATAGAGAATGCATCCTATGGATTAACTATGTGCGCTGAAAGAGTCGCTATATTTAAAGCTGTAAGTGAAGGGAAAACATCCTTCTCTAAAATGCTGATATATAGTCCAGACATAATGCCATGGCCATGTGGGGCTTGTAGACAGGTTATGTCTGAATTCTTCTCAGAGGACACAGAGATAATTATTGTAACTAGATCTGGAAAGGGTTTTGAGATAAGGAGGGTATTGTTTGGTGAATTGTTCCCGAAGAAGTATCAATTCACTTTGGTTTCAGACAGAGATATAGATAATAAGTTTTGATTCAATCATCTTAATTCTCTATTTCTCTATATAGATTAGTACATTTAGTATTTATATAGAGATAGGTGAATATTTATCTATATTTCCAAAATCTGTTTTTTAACTAAAAAGCAACAATAAGCATCTAGAGAGGTGGAATAATAATGGAGAAAAAATACGTTTATGATTTTGAGGAAGGAAGCGCTAAAATGAAGATGCTACTAGGTGGGAAAGGAGCTGGGCTTGCTGAGATGACGAGAGTTGGATTACCGGTGCCACCAGGTTTCACTATCACCACAGAGGCGTGCAAGGAGTATTATAAGAGAGGACCAAAATTCATTGATGAGATATGGCCAGATATCCTAAAGCATTTAAGAAAACTGGAGGAAAAGACTGGAAAGAAATTTGGTGATCCGAACAATCCATTACTGGTTTCAGTTCGATCTGGAGCTCCAATTAGCATGCCTGGTATGATGGATACGATTCTTAACGTAGGTTTGAATGACGAGACGGTTAAAGCACTAGCTAGGCTTACAAATGATGAGAGGTTCGCTTATGATGCTTATAGACGTCTAATACAGATGTTTGGTTCTATTGTAATGGGTATTGATAAAAACAAGTTCGAGGAAGAGTTAGAGAAGGTTAAGGAGAAGTATGGAGTTAAGTACGATGCAGAGATACCAGCTGAAGGAATGAAAGAAGTTGTTGAGAGGTTTAAAGAGATCTATAAGAGAGAGACTGGTGAAGATTTCCCACAGGATCCACTAGTTCAGTTAAGGAGAGCTGTAGAAACAGTCTTTAAATCCTGGAATAATGAGAGAGCTATAAAATATAGAGAGATTAACAAGATTCCGCATGATATGGGGACAGCTGTCAATATTCAAATGATGGTATTCGGCAATATGGGTTGGGATTCTGGTACTGGAGTTTGCTTCACGAGAGACCCATCAACAGGAGAGAAGAAATTGTATGGAGAGTTCCTACCTAATGCTCAGGGAGAAGATGTTGTGGCTGGAATAAGGACACCTCTAAGTATAGAGGATTTAAAGAATCGATTACCACACGTTTATGAACAGTTAGTGAAAGTGGCAGAGTTACTTGAAAAGCATTATCGCGATGTACAGGATATAGAGTTCACCGTTGAGAAAGGCAAACTATACTTATTGCAGACTAGAACAGCTAAGAGAACAGCTCAAGCAGCAATCAAGATCGCAGTAGATCTAGCTAAAGAAGGAATAATTACAAAAGAAGAGGCAATAATGCGAATAGAACCAGAGCAATTAAGAAGAATACTCCATAGGCAGATAGATCCCAAAGCTAAAGAGAAAGCTAAAGTCATAGCTAAAGGTTTACCAGCATCACCTGGAGCCGCTGTAGGAAAAGTAGTGTTTAGTTCGGAGGAAGCAGAGAAGCTAGGTAAAGAAGGTGAGAAAATAATTTTAGTTAGACCAGAGACTACTCCAGAAGATATTGGCGGGATGGCTGCAGCTCAAGGAATATTAACAGCTAGGGGCGGCATGACATCGCATGCAGCTGTAGTAGCGAGAGCTATGGGTAAACCCGCAGTTGTTGGAGCTGAAATGATAAAGATAGATCTCGAGAATAAGGAATTCAGGGTAAACGATGTTGTGGTGAAGGAAGGAGATATAATCACTTTAGATGGGTCTGTTGGAGAAGTTTACTTGGGAGAATTACCGACTATAGAGCCTAAACTAACTCCAGAAGCAAAAGAATTATTATCTTGGTGTGATGAATACAGAAAACTAGGCGTAAGAACTAACGCTGATACACCAGAAGAAATGAGACTAGCTCTTGAATTTGGTGCAGAGGGTGTAGGGTTAACTAGAACAGAGAACATGTTCGTGAAAGGAGGTAGAACCGAGATAGTTTACGAGTTGCTGCTAGCTGAAACAGAAGAGGAAAGGAAGAAGGCTCTTGAGAAGCTAATACCATTGCAGAAGAAAGATTTCATGGATATTCTAGAGGTAATGGATGGGAAACCAGTAATAATAAGGTTGCTTGACGTACAGTTCTATGCACTTGTATTTGCGGATCCAGAGAGATTAATTGAGGAGTACTACAGGAAGAAATATGAAGAGAAAGTGGGTGAGGAAGAGTTAGAGAGATTAAGAAAGATTATAAATCGGGTTAGAGCGATTAGAGATGCTGATCCACAAATGGGCTTTAGAGCAGTGAGATTGGGAATAGTTTACCCAGAGGTTTATGAAGCACAGATGAGAGCCGCGATAGAAGCTGCCGCAGAGCTGAAGAAGAAAGGGAAGAACCCCAAGCTAGAGATAATGATACCTGGTACAGTAGATAAGAACGAATTAAAGTATCTGAAGGAGATATTCGATAAAGTATTAAGCGAAGTGAGACAGAAATATAACATTGATCTAGAAGTCATGTATGGAACTATGATTGAATCCCCAAGAGCAGCTTTCCTAGGAGATCACCTAGCAGAAGTAGCTGAATTCTTCTCATTCGGAACAAATGATCTAACACAATTCATGTTCGGTTGGTCCAGAGATGATGCTGAGAGAGCATTTATCCACGCGTATCTAAATAAGAAACTGCTACCATATAATCCATTCCAGAACTTGGATGAACACGGTGTAGCTGGAATAATGAAGGTCTGCATCGAAAAAGCAAGGAAGGTGAGACCTAACATAGAGATAGGTATCTGTGGAGAGCATGGAGGGGATCCACATAGCATAAAGATATGCCACAGATTAGGACTAGATTACGTATCAGCATCACCATACAGAGTTCCAATAGCTAGATTAGTCGCCGCTCAAGCCGCTATCGAAGAAAAAATGAAGAAGAGTGAGTAAGAAAGCAATTAAAATTCACTCTTTTTCTTAATGATTCACCCCTTTTAGGCATATTTTTATTGCGTTTTACTCATTTTATTTCTTAATTTCATTGAAAGATTCGGTGTTTATTTATGTCTATTCTGCAATATGAAATGGATTTTAATTTCAGGATTTTTGATCTTAGAGCGCGTCAAATCATTGATTCTAGGGGGAACCCAACAATCGAAGTTGAGGTGCTAACTGAGGGTTACGGGGTTGGTATTTTCGCTGCTCCCGCTGGAGCTTCTAAAGGAATATTTGAAGCGGTTGAGAGGAGAGATAGGGGAGATAAGAGGTTCGGAGGAAAAGGGGTTTATAGTGCTGTTGACTTAGTGAATAAGGATGTTTCTGAAGTTTTGATTGGAATGGATTCTCGAAAACAGTTTGAGATTGATAGGAAATTAATCGAGATTGATGGCACTCCAAACAAATCCAGGATAGGTGGTAATGCTATCGTAGCTACATCCATCGCCGTAGCATTAGCTGCAGCAGATACGTACGGTATACCATTCTTCAAGTATATTGGGGGAATTAACGCGAATTTGCTTCCAGTACCCATGATGAATATAATTAATGGAGGTAAGCATGCTGGAAACGAATTAGCTATACAGGAATTCATGATAGTTCCCGCTGGTGTTGATAGGTTCTCAGAGGCAATTAGAGTTGCTTGCGAGATATATTACGAACTCAAAAATTACCTCAAGAGTAATTATGGATTAAGCGCAATTAATGTTGGTGACGAGGGAGGATTCGCTCCACCATTCAAGACAAGCGAAGAAGCGTTAAAAGCGTTAACAACAGCCATTGAAAAAGCTGGTTACGATGAATCCCATGTAGCTATAGCTTTAGATGCGGCTGCATCAAGCTTCTATAACGAGAAGGAAGGTGTATATTTGATTGATGGAAAGAAATTGAATAGTGATGAGCTACTTGAATATTACATGGATCTAATCAATAGATTCCCAATAATAAGCTTAGAGGATCCATTCCAGGAAGAAGACTTCAATAAATTCGCAGAGATAACTAGTAAAATCGGCAAAAAAGTCCTAATCGTGGGCGACGATATATTCGTCACTAATCCTAAGAGGCTAGAAAAGGGAATTAAAGAGGGGGCAGCTAACGCAATACTAATAAAACCAAATCAAATTGGAACATTATCAGAAACATTAGAAACAATAAATCTGGCTAGAATGAATGGTTATAGAACAATAATGTCTCATAGAAGTGGTCAAACAGAGTACCCAACTATCGCTGATCTAGCTGTAGGATTAAGAACAGGGCTCATAAAAACGGGAGCTCCAGCGAGAGGGGAGAGAACAGCTAAGTACAATAGATTACTAAGAATTGAAGAACTACTTGGCGATGAATCAGAGTTTCTTGGTTTTAAAGCATTTCCTAGAGCTCCATGAAGGTTTCAAAAATTAATTAAGAGAGGCATTATAAATGAAGAAGAAAGTTATTTTAGTTATCCTAGATGGACTAGGGGATGAATACATTCCAGAGCTAAATGGAACCCCCCTAGAGTACGCCAGCAATGAAACAGTAACTTTAAATAAAATGGCTAATGAGGGAATGTGCGGATTAGTTAACGTAATAGCTCCGGGAATACCCCCAAGCAGCGATACTGCTCACTTCACGATATTTGGTTATGACTTATCTAAAGAATATACAGGCAGGGGTTATTTTGAGGCATTAGGAGCTAATATTCCAATAAACGAAGGTGAAGTAGCTTTAAGATTCAATCTAGCTACCGTAGAGAAATCAAATAATTTGCTCTATATACGGGATAGAAGAGCTGGTAGGATAAGCGGTAAGGATGCGGAAGAGTTAGTGCGTGCTTTACAGAAAGCGATTAGTGAACGCGGTATTCCAGCCGAGGTTCATCATACATTAGAACATAGAGGTGTCCTGGTGATTAAAGGTGAAGGTAAATTATCAAGATGCGTGAGTGATGTAGATCCGCATGAATCCAATGTACCTGTTCTTAAAGCTATGCCATTTGAGGAGATATCTGGCGAGGAATTAGAAGCGGCAAAAAGAACTGCAAGGGTAATTAATGAGGTTACTAAATTATCGTATGAGGTATTGAACGATCATCCAGTAAATAGGGAGCGTGAGGAGAAGGGATTGCCGAAAGCTAATATAATATTATCGAGAGGCGCTGGGATAGCTATTAAGCTAACTACTTTTAGAGAGAAGTGGGGAATGAATGCAGCATATGTCGCGGGAGGTCCACTGTATAAAGGTGTAGCTAAAGCTGTTGGAATGAAGGAAATCTATGTTGAGGGTGCTACGGGGACAGTGAATACTAATTTAAAGGGCAAGATTGACGGTGTCCTAAGAGCTATTGATGCTGGTTATGATTTTGTATTTCTGCATATAAAGGGAACTGATAGTCTCTCGCACGACAAGAAATCAAGAGAGAAAGCTGAATTCATACTGAAGATAGATAAGGTGCTAGACAAGTTACTTGAGATAGATGACGTTGTTATAGCGGTTACTGGTGATCACTCAACATCAAGCAGAATGGGAAGGCACATTGGGTTACCAGTCCCGATAGCATTCTATTCCAAGAGTGTTATTCGTAGAAATGGAATTAGTAAGTTTAATGAGGTTCAATGCGCTGAGAAGGGGGCGCTTGGAGTAATAAAAGGTAGTGATATAATGCCGATGCTGCTTGATTTATCCAATAGAACTATGGAATATGGCCTAAGACCATCGCCAAAGAAAGTGATTTACGCTGGAGCTTTTGGAGAGCCTCTGCAACTATGAATCATTACTCTTCTTTTTTAAGTATTCAAGCAATAGATTAACTTCGGGTCCACCAGTCAGTTCAACGCAGATCTTCTCACGCTTTTTTTCTCCTAGCGCTTCATACCTAAACTTTCTTGTTTCTCCAGTCCAGACAACTTCACCATATCTCAATATAATTGTTTTATCAGCTATTTCCTCAGCTATCTCTAGAATATGAGTGCTTATTAATATCGATCTATTCAGGGCTTTTAACCCATCTAATAACTTCTTAACAGTTGCTATTGCCTTCGGATCCAAATTAGCTGTTATCTCATCCATAATGATTACTACTGGATCATGAATCAAGGCACCAATTATCATTAATTTCCTCTTCATTCCAGCTGAATAATTCGCTGTTATTTCCTCAAGACTCTGCTCTAAATCGAGAATTCTTGTTAAATTAATTATCTCATCGTATTTATCAGCGATATCCAATCCCCATAGATCCAGGATTAATTCTAGATATTCAAAGCCCGTTAGATTATCATATAGAATGGATGTTTCTGGAACAAACCCAATATACCTCTTAGCGTTCTCAGGTTCATTAACAATGCTGTGCCCCATAACATATACATCGCCTCTAGATGGTTTAAGCAGACCCACACTTATCCTTAATGCTGTGGTTTTTCCACTACCATTAGGTCCAAGCAGCGATACTATCTCTCCCCTATTTACTTCAAAAGAGAGATCTCTTAGAACTAATTTATCATCAAAGTATTTCCATACGCCATCAAAAACCAGTGTCAAAACATTTCACCAGCATTAACTATTTATTCTAATAAATCAGTAATTAGATGCGCTCCCACTCCTTTAAAGTTGATAGCCATATAAAATCCTCTATACCATCTATCTTCGATATTCTATTAACTATTTTCTCGTAAGCTTTACCGAGTGTTCTTAATCTAACGCGAACTATTAAGTCGTATCGACCAGCAGTGGCTGATGCGAACTCTATACCATCAATTCTAAGTAATTCTTTTAATATATCTATGCTTTTTCTATT
>JALWRR010000087.1 GCA_026993975.1 Promethearchaeati archaeon
CCTAGATATCTCATCAACACGCTCTAGCATAATCTCATTCGCCCTAAGTAAACCACCATTCGGCCCAAACCCCTCATTTCTCATAATATCAATTAAATTCACGAATTCTCTAACATCGAAAGCGGGCTCATAGGGCAACCTAAGTACCCCAGGATCAAGATTAACGGCCTTAACAATCTCTTCCTTGCTAATCAACCAATCCATAAAACTCTTAGTTAAGGTTGTTTTTCCCGACCCAGCCATGCCAAGCATATAAATGATGCTCATTCACCGCCACCCTTAAAGATCTATGGTCAGCTATAGAAAAACCTATGGTGGGGCCGGCGGGATTTGAACCCGCGACCACCGGAGCCCGAGTCCGGCATCCTACCTAACTAGACTACGGCCCCGTACTTATGGATTCAGTGGTTTTCTAGTAGCACTTACTCATAATTATTAACTATTTTTATAATGAGATAAAGTTTGTATTTTTAATAGTTTCTAAAAATTTTTGGCGACAAATATGAAGAAAGAGAGATCAGCTGGAGCTGTAATTTATAGAAAAGAAGGTGATAACATATATTTCCTGCTTTTATGGTATCCAGCTGGACATTGGGATTTCCCGAAAGGAAATATAGAGCCAGGAGAAAAAGAGATTGATACTGTTAAGAGAGAGGTATATGAGGAGACTGGGATAACAGATTTGGAATTCATCTTCGGATTTCGAGAAACAATAAGATATTTCTATTTTAGAAATAAAGAAAAAATCTCGAAGGAAGTTATTTTTTATTTAGCTAGAACGAATCAAAAGGACGTTAAGATATCGTATGAACACAAGGGTTACGAATGGTTACCATATGAAAAAGCTCTAGAACGAATAACTTATGATAATTCAAAAGATGTACTCAGAAAAGCTTATAATTACCTTAAAAGTATAGGGGAAATCTAGTTTAGCTTTCTAATAAAAAAATTAGCCGTAATGAAGTAATAGAACTAATCTCTTTCGATCCTCAACTAAAGAGAAATCAAATTATATATCCCTAAATTATGTATATATGATACGTTCTATATAAGGAAATCAATAAATAAAAATTTGAATGCGATCTTCACAGGTTATTATTCTATTTTGAGGTGCTAAAAGTGCGGATACCTGGCATTAGGGACTATGTTATAGAGAAACTAGAAAACATGCTGAACCCAAAGTCTGTTGCTGTTGTGGGAGCTAGCCGAAATCCAGAGAAGATTGGTCACCAAATTGTCAGAAACCTTCTAGAGTCAGGATACAAAGGCAAAATATATCCCATTAATCCAAAAGCAAAGGAAATATTAGGATTAAAATGCTATCCCTCAGTTAAGGATGTTCCAGATGATATAGATTTAGTCGTTATATCTGTTCCAGCACCCCTTGTGAAAGGTGTGGTTAAGGACTGCGCGGAAAAAGGCGTTAATGGAATAGCTATAATAACATCTGGTTTTAGCGAGGTCGGTAATAAAGAGGAAGAAGATGAGATTGTTAGGATAGCTAGAGAGAAGAAGATTCCTATCCTAGGACCTAATATTGTGGGTATATTGAACTCAAATAACAGGATGAACGCAAGCTTCGCTCCGAAACTGCCGTTCTCTGGAAAAATTGCATTGATTTCTCAGAGCGGTGCATTAATAATCGGCTTGATTGGGTGGACATACCTGTACAGAATTGGGTTATCTAAAGTAATAAGCATAGGTAATAAAGCTGATATAGATTTCTCAGAACTAATAACATATTTCGTTGAGAAAGATCCTCATACTAAAGCCATAGCAATATACATGGAGGGTACTGATGCTGGCCCAGAATTCATAGAAGCTTGCAGAAGGGCGGTCGGTAAGAAACCGATAATAATTCTCAAAGCTGGCTTCTCTAAGAGAGGCGAGATAGCGACGATGTCTCATACAGGATCAATGGCTGGAAGCGCTAGAATATATAAGGCGGCGTTTAAACAGTCTTATGTAATAACTGCTGAGGATCTCTTCGACCTTTATGATAAATCTCTTGCTTTATCCCTACAGCCTCCTGCTATGAGTGATAACATTATCATTATAACGAATGGGGGCGGCGCTGGAGTAATAGCTACGGATGCTGCGGAGAAATACGGTATCCCTCTAAAGGATACACCTAAGGATCTAGCTGAGAAATTAAAGAAATACATGCCTCCTTTTGGTTCAACTAAGAATCCAGTTGATTTAACCGGTCAAGCTGATGAGAATAGTTACTATAACGCTATTATTGAGACAGCTAACCACAAGAATATTGGGGGAATAGTAGTTATATACTGTCATACAGCAATAACGGATCCCGCTAAGATAGCTATAAAAATTGCTGAAGCAGCAAAAGTAGCTCGCGATAAGAAGATACCTATAGTTGTAACGTTTATTGGAGGACAAGAGGTAGAGGAGGCATCTAACTGGTTAAAAGAACAGGGAATCCCAGTGTATCCTGCTCCAACACGAGCAATGAGAGTTATGGCTGCTTTAAGAGAGTATGGTCGAATGATTGAGAAAGCTAAACTGCGAGAGAAAAAATGAATTCTCTATTTTTGGTATCTTTTCATAACTTTTATTTAATTCTCTTCTCTAACTCGCTTCTAGCTTTGTTGTAATATGATTCATAATCGTGGGAAATAATTATCCAGATAAACGACGCTAAGATCCATGGAGATAACATATAGATTATAGCCATCCTTATTTCTCCAGTTAGATCAGACAAGAGACCAACTAATAATGCACTTATGCTTCGCGAGACTAATTCAATAATAATCATGAAGGATTTTATTATTGCTCTGTGCTCTGGTAGATTAATATCAGCTAAAACACTTTCTTTTATCGGTCCAAGCGGAGTATTAACAAATTTGCCCATGAAGTAAAGTAGTGATGCTAAGAATATGTATGAATTGCTAAGTATTTTCTCAGTTATTTTGAAAAAAGAAGTGAATATATCCGTGTCATAGATATCTAGTTCAAAACTGCTTTGAAAGAATGATATGAAGAATAATGCGCTTAATAAACAGAATATCACACTCATCAACGGTCTTAATACTTTATTTTTAGCATAAATCTTGTCCACTACTCTTGCTAGAAGAATTCCACCAAATGCACCAGTCCCAACAATAGATAAATAAACTAAAGCCACTACGCTACTAGCGCTCAGATCCCTCATTATGAACTGGAAACCCCATATCAAGATAACCGTATCTGGAATTACTTGAAGAGCCCCCTCAAATATTAGCAGGAGATTTATTTTGTTTTTTAATAACAACTTGATATCCTTCATGCTTATAGAGAATTCTATCGCATATCTACTAAAACTAGTTTTTAGACCTATATCAGCCCAACCTCTGACGGGTTCTTTAATTAACCAAGATAAAACACTACCCATTAATAAAAATAATGCATCAATTAACAAAGTAAACCTAAAACCTAATATTGCTATAACAATAGAACTTATAGCAATACCGAGAGATATACCGAATCCACCAAAGGTGTACCATAGCGTGTAAGCTTGGGTCCTCTCCTCACTAACGAATATATCAGCAATTATGCTGAATCCTAATGGAAGTACTGATCCAAGCGAGAAACCCGCTAGAATGAATAATAATAGAAAAAATAGTGGGGACCTAGCGAATATCTCTATTAATATGAACAGAGAGGCTAGTAAAAAACTGATACTCAGCACATTTTTCCTAGATTTCAATCTAGCTTCGCTTATATACGCCCATATTAAAGTAGATAAACCATTAGCGAACAAGTATCCACCAGATAAAAAACCTAATAATGTATCGGAAAAACCAAGATATTCCCTCATAAACTCGAAACTAGGAACTAGAAAGTAAGCATTATAGTTTAGAATTATAAAAAGAAAGATAATCTGAATGAACGTAAGTGACTTGTTTATCCCTATTTTATTCATGTTCATCAGCTTTTATTAGAACTACAAGCATAAAGCGAAAAATAAATTAAATTTTTGCTAATGATTATAAGGACTCTTTATTTTTAACTCGAAGAAAAATAACCCTCCAAACACAAGAATTAGAGCATGTTAAGAACCGTGAGGAACTAGTTTTAACGATGATTAAGAAGATTTGTTGGATGAATACTGAAATATCATAGAATATGACTATATTTTCTAGTTACTGCTTTCTCGATATCAATATTAAGGAGATTAGCTATTGACACAAGCCAAGCGAAAACATCAGCTATTTCCTCTTCAATATTTTCTTTATCGTTGTTCTTGATGGCTCTAGCTAACTCACCGACCTCCTCGATGAACCACATAAAGGTTCTATCAAGACCTCTCTTACTATCTCTATCGAAATACGCTCTTTCAATCGCTCTTTGAAATTCCTTTATACTCATTCCCATCTCAAACTCACCCACTCTAATCACACCTCATAGCTAAAAATTAATTCTTTTAAAAGCTATTTATAAATAAAATAATTAAAGTCATTACGGCGTCTAGAATTGCCAACGAAATTCATTAGAATTGCTGACTTGTGTGAGAGATTATCTAAGATAACTGAAAAGAATGCTAAAATAACGCTTGTTTCAAATTTCATTAAAGAACTTGAACCAGATGAAATAGATGTTTCTGTTAGATTAATAATTGGTAAAGTTTTTCCAGATTGGAGCGATTATACACTAGACTTGTCATGGATAACCGTGATTAAGATTATTAAAAAAATTACTAAAGCGAAAAACCAAGAGATACTAGAGGCTTTCAGTAAGACGGGGGATCCTGGTGAAATGGCTAGAATTCTAATTGAGAAAAAGGGCATTGTGAAGCAAGCGACATTACTGAGTGATTACTCTAATGAATTGAGTGTTATTGATGTGTATAGAGCTTTAGAGAGAATAGCTAAGATTAAGGGCGAGGGTAGTAGGGAGAGAAAAATAAAAATATTAGAGAATTTGTTGAGATTAGCTAAGCCAATTGAAGCAAAATACATAATTAAGGTCATTCTTGGAGAAATGCGTCACGGGTTTAATGAGGGATTGATGGAGGAAGCTATAGCCAAGGCATCAAGGATCCCTGTTAATGTTATTCGGAGAGCAAACATGTTGCTTGGGGATATAGGGGAAGTAGCTAGAATCGCTCTAATTAACGGATACGAGTACATAAAGAACGTGAAAATGAAGCTATTTCATCCAATAAAACCTATGCTAGCTCAACAAGCTGAGAGCGTGACTGAAGCTTTAAAGGAACATGGAGGTAAATCAGCTTTTGAATTTAAATTGGATGGCGCAAGAGTACAAGTCCATAAACAAGGAGATAAAGTAATGATCTTTAGTCGAAGATTAACTAACGTGACTGAAAGCCTACCCGATATAGTTGAATTAATAAAGAGAGAATTAAAAGCTGAGGAAGCAATAGTTGAAGGCGAGGTAATAGCTGTAGGAGAGAATAATAAACCGCTACCTTTCCAATTCCTTATGCGCAGATTCAAGAGAGTAAAAGATATTAATAGAATTATAAGAGAGATCCCAGTAGAGCTCTATCTCTTTGACTGCTTGTATCTGAATGGAAACTTATTGATTGATTTGCCATATATAGATAGATGGAAGAATCTAACCGAGATTCATGGAAAAATAAAGCTAGTGCCAAGACTAATCACATCCAATCCAGATGAAGCTCAGGAATTCTTTAAACTAGCTCGAAAACAGGGGCATGAGGGTTTAATGGCTAAGAAACTTGATAGTGAATACACTCCCGGAACTCGTGGAAAGAAATGGCTTAAAATAAAGGAGACATTAAGTGCTCTCGATTTAGTCATTATAGCTGCTGATTGGGGATATGGTAGGCGAAAGGACTGGTTATCTGATTATTACTTAGCTGCTAGAGATAAAGAAACTGGAGAATTCTATATTGTCGGTAAGACATTTAAGGGATTAACTGATGAGGAATTTAAGGAGATGACTAAGAGACTTCTGGAACTAAAGATTGGTGAGAGGGGTAGGACTATATTTGTTAAACCTGAAATAGTAGTTGAAGTTGTATTTGATGAAATACAGAAATCCCCTAAATACAAATCTGGGTTCGCACTGAGATTTGCGAGAATAACTAAAATCAGATATGATAAGAGTCCAGATGAAGCTGATACGATAGATAGAATAAAGGAGTTATACATAAAACAGTTCGAAACTAAAGCTAGGAAATAATTTTTACTCAATTTCAGCGGCAAAAGCTAAGACGCAACCACACTTATCTACTACATGATCAACAGACACTATGATTTCTTTAGTAATTTTTAGGTTTCGAGCTTCAGCCATTTTTCTAAGCCGGAACAACGCTTCCTTCTCTGCTTCTTTTCTGCTCATTCCTTCACTAGCAAATTCAGCTACGAGGGTCGGACCTCTATCTGTCCAGCCTATAGCCAAAGCGCTAGCTAATAATTTGCCTTTTTGGCATGATGTATAGACTGCGTATATTGTAGGTACATTGCACCCTAATGGGAGTTCTGGGGGATCATTCACTACAACGATATCTTTGGGCAAGATGCTTGTAACTTTAATCAAGGATACTTGAGGTAATCCTGCTTTTACTAAACAGTTATCGAAAGCATTAAGCTCTGTGTCACCCTCACTATTTACAGCCCTAACGTATATCTTTCTTGGAACAGATATCACTGACATTCATAATCACCAGTAATCTAAGCTACTTATTGTTTATTAAGTCTATTTGCATCTTGAATCAACTTATTTTCCTTAATTAAAATGTTTATAGCAAATTTCTCGTTATCAAATCGTTTTATAGAGAAATTATCCCAGAACACGCATGTTCCACCAACTATTAATTCGCCAGCGCCCACACGCACTAATTTAAACAATGATGGAGACCTCCCGTATTTCGTGGATACCGCCGTCTCTTCAGCTTGAACAATATTGATCGGTTTATTGTTTAGAGCACGTAGAGAGGCTGTGCATGGCAACAGGATCTTTTTGACTCCGTGATTAAATCCATATATCCTTGAAGTTGTTATTAATAATCCCTCATCATCAACCTTATTTATCTTATCTACTACAGCATCATCATTCATTATGATTCCATAATCCCTTGTTAGTGAATTAACATAATCCGCAACATTGTCCTCATTATTATAGTAACCGAGAATAATTACCCTCCCACCTCTGAACATGAACTTATGCAGTAGCTCCCTCTCCCAATTCTTAAATTCTTTCTCTGGATAATTAAAGACAACTACCTTGTATTGAGACAAGTCTTTTATTTCATCGATCACAACTAACTCTACACCATTCCTACTTATTAATTCTCGAAGAGCACTGTAATAATAGTAATCATTTATTGTGAATTCTTGGTGGGCAGTACTCCAGGCGATGATCATATATTAAGACCTCCTATTAATACTTTAAGAAGGATAACTCTATGATCTTAAATCTAGAATGCACACTCTTTAATTCATCATTATTGGAAATAGAAGTTTAATTTTTATTAAAACATAAAGCTTATAAGAATGGTGATAATAATGTTTGAGGAATTAGCTAACATAGCTCGTAAAGTCGAAGAAAAAACTAGAATCCCTACGTATATACGTAGCTTAGAAAACATTTTATTAGCTTTAACTAAAACCGATAATTTCTGGCTAGTTGTTAGGTATTCTGGAGAACCACTGAATCTGGTTGCTGAGAGTCTTAAACAACTAGCTAATAATAATTACGTAGTATTCGATGGACATAGAATTAAATTGTCTAGTAAGGGTAGAGCGTATATCTCGGAGCTCTCTCTTGGGTATGATACTCATTACTGCACGAACTGTAAAGGTCGAGGAATAATCATAAATAATCTCGGCGACGATGTAATTAGGGAATTCCTTGAGATACATGGTAATAGACCTAAAGCGATTCAGGAGTATGATCAGGGTTATGTATCACCAGAGGTTACTTTAGCTAGAGTAGCTCTTATTGATTCTTACGGCGATTTAAAAGGAAGAAAAATCTTAATTCTTGGAGATGATGATCTCGTTAGCTTAGCTATAGGTTTAACAAAAAAGGCTAAGGAGATAGCTGTAGTAGAGATAGATAAGAGATTAACAGATTATATAGAGAAGATATCTAGTGAACATGGATTTAACATTGCTGTTTACACCATGGATTTAAGGCATCCTCTCCCAGAGGAATTATTAGGGCGATTCGATACATTTCAGACTGACCCCCCAGAAACACTTAAAGCTTTGAAGTTATTCATTGGCAGAGGTATTTCTGCATTACGTGGAGAAAGATGCGCTGGTTATTTTGGATTAACGAGAATAGATGCTTCATTGGATAAATGGCTAGAGTTCCAGAGAATGCTAACTAACGATTTCAGAGTTGTTATTACGGATATTATAAGAGATTTCAATGAATACATTGATTGGGATTACATTGATCAAATGTATGGATGGAAAGTAGCCCCAGTTAAAGTCATGCCAGAAGGGATATGGTTTGTTTCAAGCCAGTATAGAATTGAAACTCTAAGGGGATTCAGGGGATTCAACGATCCTATGCTGGATGAAGATATCTATGTCGATGAAGAATTAGCGTCAGCTTAATGAGTATCCATAGTTATGATGATTTCCCTTAATATAGATGCAGCTAATATCGCTGTCACGCTATCAGGAGCCCTAGGAGTAAGTTCAACCAAATCCACTATTCTTGGACTCATTTTTTTAAGACATGCGAGAAGCATTCTTGGATCCAATCCAAAAGGCTCTGGATTACCTACTTCAGGAGCAAATGCTGGATCGAATACATCCATATCAATAGATAAGTAATCTGCTTCCTTCAATAAATCGCATAGAACATCATTCTCAGTGAGATCGAAACTCTTATAGTACTCCACCCCAAGCTTTCTGAGATCAGATAGTGCAGATTTAGATACTGATCTTAACCCAACGAGCTTTATTTTTGACCAACCTAATAATTCACCAACACGCCTTAAAACACAATTATGGTTAATCCTAGAACCAAGATAAGAATCCTCAAAATCAGCATGCGCGTCTAAATGAACATAATTCTTAATCCGATTCCTAAAAAATGAAGTAATAAAAATAGTAATGGAGTGGTCACCACCAATAAAAACGTATTTCTCAGCGGGAACACTATTTAGTACACTATGAATACGCTTCTTAGTCTCATTGAAATCCCCAAATGAAACCTCGATATCACCCCAGTCTGATGCATTAGTACGCCTTACATCTTTCTCGAAAATTAAACTGTATTCCTCTATACTATCAGACGCCAATCTAACTATGTGAGGAGCAAACCTACTTCCAGTCAAGTACGTTTGACCACTATCATAAGGTACTCCTATTATCTTTATTCTTCTTTCCTGAAATAATGGTAGGTCTAATAGCGAGCTTTTCGGTCTCTTTAAGTACTTCACCTTCACCGTCACCTCCAATATCCTCTACATATGGATCTCCACGCGACATTTGAACCACAATGTGATAATCAGGCTTCAATTTCTCTAGAATCACATTGAGCGCAACTAAGGGGTCTATGTTTCTGCAAGTAAAGACATCCAAAGCAGCGTATCCAAATTCAGGCCAAGTATGAATACTTATGTGAGATTCTTTAACAGCCACGACCCCTGTTACGCCGTATGGTGAGAATTTATGGAAAATATCCCCTATAACAGTGGCCCCTGCTTTAACTGCGGCATCAATAAGAACTTTTCTTAGGAAGTTTGGATCATTCAGTAACTCTGATTTAACACCATGCAACTCTACAATTATGTGCTTCCCTAACATAGCTCACACCTCCCTCTCAAGAATCGATTTGATATATTCATTGCAGATAATGCTTGAAACTCCTGATACGCTAGAACTAAGTTATGTGGATACAAAATGGGGAGCCTAGTTGAATACTGAACACTTAAAAGGCGCTGAATAGGACCACTCTTAGCAACTTTAAAATATTCGAGCAATGTCCTGTTAAAACTCTTTATATTTAATAAAAACTGGAGCGGGACCCGGCACATATCTCCCCCCCCAAGAAAATTATTCTGGGGAAAGGTCGCCGGGGAGGGTGGCCCCGCCCCGGCGTCCAGTAATCTCATTAATGTATATTAAATGCCTATTTAAAGATTTCTAATTTTTAAAAATCTTAAAACTTAGTGCGGTTCACGAGATTCAAGATATTCGATATTTTCTTCTTAGTGTAATTACTTTTAATTTCGTTATATCATCTATGGGCACTGTAAATATTGTTAAAGTGCCTTTCTCTTTAGATAGGGGGCTCCAATCTGTATCGAATGGCTCTGAGGCAATTAGTAGTTCTGAGTCAGTTAACTTCATCCACATTGTATAGTAGGATGGGCACTTTTCTCTAGATCGGAAATAAATGTTGCTTCCAATTACTTTTCTCTCTAGAATAGATACTATTATCATGTTGAGACTAGTCGCTAGATCGACAGAATTTATGGCTTCTAGAAACGCTCTTTCTAAGTCATCATAGTACTCAAGATAATTTTGCATTAATGCTAGAAACTTCTCGCTATCTGTGTTTCCATAAACTAAGTATCTTGCAGGATTTCTATTAAAGCCATATATGTTCCCGTTATGAACCAAAACTATTCCTTTTTTAATAAATGGATGCGTATTGAGAAAGGTGATATTTCCTATTCCAGCTTTTCTCGCGTGAAATAGATATAGTTTAGCATCTGGTAAAATTATTTTATCCATCCATATAGGCTTTAGGCTCTTATATAAACCGTAACTATCATCACTGAGCCAGAATACCCCGAAACCATCACCATGGGGACTTAAACCACATTTCTTGCTTAAACCTTCCTTAGCTATGTTGATGAAATTCTCCACGTATATTGGGGGAATGGATCTAGTGTTTTTGGAGATATATAGGAAGAGTCTACACATTTCGTAAACCCCTTTTTCTGTTTATCTCCTCCACTATTTTGGGTAATACTTCACCAGCTTTCCCTTTTATGAATATATCTGCAATAGGTGATATCGCTGTCCTCTCAATATTGATTTCTATGACTTTACCACCATTTCTCTTAACGATCTCTGGAATAGCTCCAGCCGGCATAACTACTCCACTAGTACCTATAACTAATATTACATCTGCTTTTTCAGCCTCGCTTAAAGCCTTATCTATTATGTCTGGGGGAATTCTTTCACCAAACCATACTACTCCTGGACGCATGATGGATCTACATCTAGGGCATTTTGGTGGAATTATTTGTGGGGGTTTCCATATTCTATGTTCATATCCGCATGAGGGACACTTAACTGTAAGTATATCTCCATGAAGTTTAATCACATTCTTGCTTCCCGCTCGCTCGTGAAGATCATCAACATTCTGGGTAATAAGCGCTTTCAGAATACCGATTTTTTCTAGATATGCCAGAGAGTAATGTGCTGGGTTTGGTTTAGCGCTGAGAACGATGCTTATTCTCCAGCTATACCATTGCCAGACTAGCTTTGGATTTTTTTTAAAAGCTTCTGGGGTGGCTAGCTCATCAGCTTTATACTGCTTCCATAATCCGTTTTTTCCTCTAAATGTTGGGATACCGCTTTCTGATGAAACTCCCGCGCCAGTTAAAGCAATTAAGTATTTAGAGTTAATTATTGAGTTAGAAGCTTTTTTAATTGAATTCAATATTATTCACCAGTTTTTCTAGAATATCAGTTAGTTTTACTGGGTCAAGCTCCCTTACTTCAGTTATATGATTAATTAACATGTCTAGAAAAATCTCTATCTTCTCTGAAACCCCTTTCGTCTCAGCCATCAGCATGATTAATGTATTGCTTATCTTGAAATCCTTTATATAGATCGTGGCTCCATTTCTTAGCTTTATCGCCTTCGCATACTTACCAATAATTGTTATTTCTCCCAAGATGTCTGGGTCCTCAAAAATCATTTCAGTAAAATTTGTGTTCCGTAGATAAAATCTAAGAATAGGGCCGATTGTCACGGGGAAATAAATAATTAGAATGTTTGTTATGCCTAAATTTTTTTCCAATTTGTTTAGTATTTCACTAGATGCTTGTATTTTTAGTGGTTTTGCGGCATTGTCCACTAGATTCACCGGTGAGCTACTCCTCTTCCTCCATTAATTCATCGAGGTCACTTAAACCCTCTTCAAGTTCTTCACCAAGCTCCTCAAGATCTTTTTCGTCTTTCTTTTTGTCTTCAGATTTCTCTTTAGACATCATTTGAATCCCACCAGCTAGTTATTTGATTTTTCTAGGTAGAAAAATACTTACATTAAATTTCCAAAATAATGATATTAAACTTATACTTATTTACATGAAAACATATATAGTGCTAGGATATTCTTTTAATTTCTGAATCTGGGCTTAATCCGCGAGAGTAATATACTTTAGGTAAACACATCTCTGAATCAGCTTCTATTTGCTCAATCAATTCGCGCTCTTTATTACCCCCCCTATCGATTAATATCGCGTCTATGCCTATACGATACGCTCCGACAATATCTGTTTTAATTGAATCACCAATCATAATGATCTTATCTTTGGGAACATTTAGGCGGGATATACCCTCTAGAAAAATCTCTTTGTACGGCTTACCAACATATCTAGCTTCAGTCCCTACAGCTGCTTCTAGAGCTTTTGCGAATGCACCTTCCATCAAGAATGGACCATTATCATCATATTGCGATCCATGCGTCCATAAATCGCCTCCTAGAACTATTAATAAGGCGCCCTCTAACATGCATCTGAAAGCAAAGTTTAGTTCTTGATAAGTTATATCCCTATTAGCCCCTAATAATATTGCGTCTATCGGCTTCTCTCTCACGAATTCTATCCAATCAAACATCACTAAATCCTCATAATGGCCCCCTTCAGAAATTAAAAATACTCTAACTGGCTTGCTAAACTCCTTATCTAATACTTGACCAACAGCAGCTTTGGTTGGATTAACTATTTGATCGCTTGAAAAGTTTAACCCTATCTTTTTTAATATTCTTGAAAGATACTTAGAAGATCTCCTGGAGATATTTGTTACTAAAACTGTTTTTAGATCACTGAATTCCTCAAGCAATTTGACTGCATCGCTGTAAACTTTTCCTCCCTCAATCCTAGTTACTAGTGGACCTTCAATATCTATTAAAAGCCCTTCTTTTTCTTTAAGGAGATCTCTAATCAACAATTCTAATACACCTATGCTTTTACAGCTATGGCATCAATTTCAAGCAAAACTCCTTTAGGTAGATTAGAGACCTCAACCGTTGTTCTTGCCGGTGCCCGCTTATTAAAGTACTCTGCATATATTTTATTGAATTCATTGAAAAGAGATAGATCCTTGAGAAAAACAGTTACTTTAACTACATGATTTAGGTCAGAGCCAGCCGCTTCTAGAACACTCTTTATATTATTCATTACTTGTCTCGTTTGCTCGGCTATGCCTCCCTCAACAATCTTACCAGTCTCGGGATTTATTGGTATTTGCCCCGATAAGAAAATCAAATCATCATACATAAGTGCTTGTGAGTAGGGACCAATAGGCTTAGGGGCTTTATCAGTATAAATTACTTTTATTTCCTTAGTCAAATTATTCACCATCTTATTCTTATTTAAAAGAAGCTTTAAGCTGAGTATAGGTTAATTTATTTAACTAAAAATCTTATTGCTTATTTGCTGTGATAAACTTATTGATTTTATGATTATTAATGTTGTTGGTGATCTAAGTTGTGTTTAGGGATACCAGCTAAAGTTGTGGAGAGACATGAAAACATAGCTATAGTTGATTATGGAGGAGTAACAAAGGAGGTTGATTGCTCGTTAGTACCTGATATTAAACCTGGAGAATATGTTATAGTTCACGCGGGTGCGATTATTGAAAAAATAAGTGAAAAAGATTATGAAGAGACAGTCGAGATTTTACGGGAATTGATACAAGTAACCAGTAATATTCAGAGTGATGAATAATGAGCGAAGACATAGTTGTATTAGCTCATGGAGCTGGAGGAAAAGAGAACGAGGATTTAATAAAGAAACTATTCAGCAAAGTTAAATACAAGAGAATTAATAACGGTGTTGGCCTTGAGGCCTTTGATGATGGAGCAGTAATCCCTACTGGAAATAATATAGTCACGTCAATCGATAGTTATACTGTTAACCCAATCTTCTTTCCAGGAGGCAATATTGGGAAACTTGCTGCTACAGGTTCCATTAATGATGTCGCAGTTATGGGTGCAGATCCGATTGCAGCACTTGATAGCATAATCGTTGAGGAGGGATTCCCTATTTCTGATTTACTGAAAATAGTTGACTCAATGATCGAGGTTTTCGAGAGTGAGAAGATAGCTATCGTTGGTGGGGATCTAAAAGTAATGCCAAAGGGGAAGCTCGATAAAATAATTATCTCGACGGTAGTAATAGGGAAATTAGGTGATGGAAAAATCTATCTGGATTCTAAAGCAAAGCCAGGGGACAAGATAATAGTTAGTGGTACGATAGGGGATCATGGAGCAGTTATAACTGCACTTCAAATGGGAATTGAGGCTGAGATAGGGAATCTAGTATCTGATTGTCAGCCAGTGACTAAAGTAATGAGAATAGCTAGAGATTTTGAAGGGGTTCACGCTGCTAAAGATCCTACAAGGGGAGGATTAGCCATGAGTCTCAATGAATTCGCATCAAAATCTAATTTAACTATAGAGATAGATGAGGAATTAATACCTATAAGGGATGAAGTGAAAGCTCTCTCTGAGATGCTTGGGATTGATCCACTAATCCTAGCTTCGGAAGGAAAAGTGGTGCTATCAGTAGATCCAGAGATCGCTGATGAATTAGTTCATGCACTTAGGAAAAATGGGTATGAGTATGCATCCATAATTGGCCATGTACGAAACGATAAAGATTGGAATGGATTAGTTTTATTAAGAACTAAAGCCGGAGGAATCAGGATTCTAGATAAGCCGACTGGAGAAATTACTCCTAGGATCTGTTAGGGGATTGAAAGTGAAACAAATTAATCTCGTTAAACCATTCCAGAACCGTAACGTTAGCAGAGCAATTGTCAAGAAAATACATGATATTGCGAAAAAATTGTTGAAGAAAGGTTTCAGTGAAATAAAAATAATGCATGTTTGTGGCACACACGAGCACACTATTACGTATTATGGTCTTAGAAGCCTTCTACCAAATAACGTGAATGTTATAGCTGGTCCAGGATGCCCAGTATGCATAGTGCCAGCTCGGGAAATTGATGAAGCTATTAAACTATCTAAAGAAGGTATAATGATACTGACTTATGGTGATATGTATAGAGTGCCAGGATCCTATGAGAGTTTAGCGCAAGCGAGAGCTAAAGGTGGGAAAGTTAATATTGTTTATGGTTTCCTTGACGCTATTAAGATAGCTAAGAAAAAACGCGAAGATATTGTTTTCTTTGGAGTCGGATTCGAAACAACTGCACCAATAACGGCAGCTCTCATCTTTAATAAAAAGATACCAGATAACTTATCCATATTGATGTCATATAGAATAACTGTTCCTGCCGTTCGATACATATTGAATAATCCTCATAATCTTAACGGAATTATATGTCCAGGACATGTATCTGCGATTATTGGTGCTGGTGCATGGGAATTCATATCTAAGGAATATGGGTTACCGGCAGTAGTCGCTGGTTTTGAACCGATTGATGTATTATTAGCTATACTATCTATACTAAAGCAAATATATAATGGGAACGCAGAACTGGTAAATGAGTATAAAAGAGTGGTTAAATGGGATGGGAACAAAATCGCTAAAAAGTACTTAGACAAGACTTTTAGAATCGTTGATAGAGATTGGCGAGGAATAGGTATTATTCCTAATAGTGGATGGTTGCTTAGGGATGAATTCGAGCACTTAGATGCTAGGGAGAAGTATCAAGTAAAGGTTGATAAATGGATAGATATTAAAGGTGGCTGCTTGTGCGCTGACGTAGTTCTTGGAAAAGCTGTTCCAACTGATTGCCCTTATTTTGGAAAATCTTGCACACCGCAACATCCTATAGGGGCATGTATGGTTTCTTCAGAGGGAACTTGCTCAATCTGGTATAAGTATGGTGGAGCCATGATTCAAAAAATTAAGAAAAGCGTTAATACTGAAGGAATTTAAATTATGTTTATAATCAATTTTCTCTGAGTTATTAGTGGTGATATTGTTGAGTAAGGTAGATATAGAGAAATTTCACATGATCTACAAGAATTTAATACAACTTGGGAAAGATTTGGATGCAGATAGTTTTAGAGCCTCACTGGTTTCTCAGGGATTTGTGCAGGAGGAGAGAGTTGTTCCCACACCTACTGGTCCATTAAAGGAATATGTTTTGAGAGAACCAAGAAATCTAAGAGATCTCATAGTGATTTCAGCTAAGGGATTTGTGGTTGATGCTTGGGATTTAGAACGAGGCCTTGACTTACTAATGCTAGCGTATGATGAGTATGAAAGGATACTAGGAGACTTAATAAGACATACACTAGTGAATATTATTGGGGATTATCGAATAACAGTTTTTATTGGCAAGGATCCTGAAGAAGTCATATCTAAATTCGTTGATGATAACGCTCTTAATAAGTTTAGGAAAGCTATGAATAGGGATGATGCAAGAGTTTTCTCCATCGGGCTTAGCTTAGGTATCCCGAAGCCACCTTACGAATGGGTTATTATTAACTTGACTCCATTAATTGCGCCAACGGAATTAAACAAGAAGGGGAGAATACAGATTTCTATTAGGTATCAAGGAGTAGATTCTGAGAAGGGAATATTATTCCTCAGAAACATAAATAAGCTAGTTGAAAAAATAGTTAAGGGAATATTATAGCTATTTACCAGCCCGCTCAATCCCGATTTTGATTCCGTAATTCTCTATTTTCCAATGCTTCTCATAACCTTTCACTTCACCAAATAGAATTTCAGCAGCCCTAGTCTCGTTCTTAATGTAATCTAATTGCTCTAGAATCAAATCTTTAAGCTCCTTTGGGACATCCAAATAAACCATTATTTTCTCTTCAATATCTAAATCTAGATATTTCCTCATTTGCTGTATTCTTCTAACTAGCTCTCTGGAATATGCTTCAGATAATAATTCCCTTGTCATCTCTTTATCAACATATATATATCCTTTACTGAATTCATATGGAACCAGATTCTCCTGAACCTCAATTCTGACCTCGAAATCATTTGAATCAATCTCATAGACCTTTCCATCGATCTTTAACTCGTATTTTCCCTCATTTTTCACTTTTTCGAGTAACTCTGCTCCATTCATCTTCTCTAGCTCTTTCGCTACTTTAGCTGCATCACCTTTGAATTTAGGTCCAAGAGATCTTATTATAGGCAGAACTTTCCATTCCTTTTTTACTTTAGAGAACTCTATTTGCTTAGTATTTGCTAGCTCAATAACAATTCTCATTAAATCGTTAACAGCCTTTCGAACAAATGCATCTTCTGTCTCTATTATAACCCTTTTTACCGGCCATCGCAATTTAATCTTAGCCAGATTCCTCGCAGCAGCAATAGCTGTAACGATATCCCTAACGACATTCATCTCTTTCTCTAACTCCTCATCAATGAAATCTATCTCTGGCCAATCTAATAAGTGAACACTCTCTGGTGCACTCTTATCTAGAGGTCTTATTAATCTCTGATATATTTCCTCAGCTATGAATGGAGCGTAAAGCGCTAACACTGCTAATAATTTGTGGAATACTTTGTAAACTGTGAAATAAGCGGCTAGTTTAGCTGGATCCTCTTTCTCTATCCAGAACCTTTTCCTAACTAGTTTTCCGTACCATCTACTTAAATCCTCCACTATAAATTGGACCAGAGCTCTTACTCCCTTAGCTAATTGAAATGTATTTATGGATGATTCAACTATCTTGATAAGTGAATTAACTCTCGATAATAACCACTTATCCTCTGGTAGCATGTGAGCTGTTATGTATTCTTTATTTAAACCATTTAAACTGAAGCGATCAAGCTCCATGTATACGGAGACCATATAGAATACATTCCATAGGATATCTAGAGCACTCCTTATCTCCTCAACCTCCTTCCATTTGAACCTTATATCCTCCCACGGTAGAGTTGTTGATAATAGATACATCCTCAATGAATCCGCACCATGCTTAGCGATAACATCCTCTGGCATAACTATATTCCCCAAGCTCTTAGACATTTTGGATCCTGCAGCATCAAGCACAAAACCATGCATAGCAACTTTCTTGTATGGTGGCTTATCGAATGCAACTATGCTTAAAACTTGCTGAGCATAGAACCATTTCAACACTTGGTCCTGTCCTTCTATTATAAGGTCAGCTGGCCATAATTTCTCAAACAATTCTTTTTTCATTGGATAACCTAGACTTGCCCAGGAAGCTATAGCTGAATCAAACCAGACATCAAGTACATCCGGCACTCTCTCCATTTCTCCGCCACATTTACTGCACCTTAATTTAACTCTATCTATCCATGGTCTATGTAGATCTAGATCATCTGGTATTTCTCCTATTGCTTTCTCTTTTAGCTCCTTAAAACTCCCGATTACCTCTTTATGCCCACACTTCTTGCAAACCCATAATGGTATTGGAGTATTCCAGTATCTTTGTCTCGATATGACCCAATCACCAACATTTTTAACTCCATCTTCATAACGCTTTTTTACCCATGATGGTAACCATGTTACGTGCTTATGGTTTTTTTCTATAATTTCTTTCTTTATTAGAGATACTTTCAGGAACCATTGCTGTGTCGCTCTGAAAATGAGTGGACTTTTGCATCTCCAGCATGTCGGGTATTTGTGACTTATTTTCCCTGAATAAACTAAGAATCCTTTACTCTTTAATCGCTCGATGATCTGATTATTTGCCTCTCTAACGAACCAACCCTTCCATTCACCCTCATAGTACTTACCGCTTTTATCGACTGGGCAATAGACAGGCAAGTTGTATCTATTCCCGATCTCAAAGTCCTCTTCACCATGCCCTGGAGCTATATGCACGCAGCCTGTTCCCTCCTCTAATGTGACAAACTCCCCAGTAACAACTGTATGAGCTCTCTCATATTTCTCGCGGAATTCTTTTTGTCTTGGATATTCTTCCCGTAGAATATGTAAGTAGCGCCATCCCTCCAACTGCTTTCCTTTTAAAGTCTCTACGACTTTATAATCACTTATTCCTACCTCACTCATGACTTCTTTTACCCTAGCATGGGCCATGTACCAGATTTCTTTTTTGCCATTAAATTTCACTTCTACTTTAGCGTACTCAAAGTCTGGATGAACTAAAACAGCTACATTAGCTGGCAGAGTCCATGGAGTTGTTGTCCAGATAACAATGAACTCATTTTCACGGTTCTCTAGAGGGAACTTAACATATATCGATGGATCTTCGAGCACCTTATATTCAATCTCATGCTCCGCTAAAGCTGTTTCGCATCTAGGACACCAATGAACAACCCGCAAATCTGTACCAATTAAACCTCGCTCCCAAGCTTTTTTGAACGTCCACCACTCCGACTCGATCCAGTCCCTCTTGATCGTCATATAGGGCTTATCCCAATCCATCCAGACGCCGAGCCTCTTGAACTGCTTCTCCATTATCTTCAGGTTCCTTAGCGCGAATTCTCTACACTTATTAACGAATTTTTCGATCCCATACTTCTCTATATCTTTCTTAGAACTAAAGTTTAGCTCTTGTTCTACTTTTACTTCTATTGGTAACCCATGCATATCCCAACCTGGCTGTCTCCAAACATCATAACCCTTCATAGTGAAAAAACGAATCACTACGTCTTTCAGAACTTTGTTCCACGCGGTACCTAAGTGAATATAACCGCTTGTATATGGTGGTCCATCAAGAAAATAGAACTTCTTCGCACCTTCCCTAGTCTGCTTTACTTTTTGCTGTATATTATTTTCTTTCCACCATGCTGCTATCTTCTCCTCTATAGAATGCGGATCATACTTTTTTGGTGGTGTTTTAACATAGGAGAATTTCGTAATCCCTCATTACCTGCACCTTCATTTTCCTTATTGAATGATAAATTATTCTATCTTTTTCTTTAATACTTAAATCTTACTTTCATAATTGTTCTCTCAAGATAATACTGGACTTTACTTATGTTCAATTATTTTTTTTTAATTTTTTTCTTCTTTTTTACTTTTTTAAACAAAAAACATAAAATGTTTATTATTCTAATATATTATTGCCGTAATCGTGATAGAGGATGAATGAAGCATGATTAACATCGCTGTTGCTAACATACTTTCAACGTCAGCGTCATTATTATCTACATTAATAGTTTCACTAGTATTACTGTGGAACTATAGGAAGAATGGTATTGTAAACACCCTTTACCTAATGGGTTTTTTCCTCTTTTTGTCTCTTCATAACCTTATATTTATTTTAGCGACTATAAGCTCAAGTGAAGCCGTAGCTAAAATCCTTTTTAAGCTCATGTTTCTTGGTCCTCTCGGAGTTTTGTTTTCTCTGATTTTTGCAGAATCACTAAGAAAAGCTTCACCTTACACAAAGATAAGTTTCATAGGTACTTTCCTATTTGCTATTACTACAGCGGATGAATTATTATTCTCACCAATAATTGAGTATAGAGAAGGTTTCTGGTACGCTATAAAACTTAGATCGATCTTAGGCTATATATGGTTAGTTGGCTTTTACTTTTTCGCTTCTCTTGTTGTTATTTATGTTTTTTACTTGATGCATAAGAAATCAATTTCTGAAGACAAGAAGAAGCAAACAAAGATATTTTTTATTTCATCGGTAATAGGTTTTGTAGGCACTATAGGTGCCATGCTATTTGAGTTACTTTTTATTCATGAATTAGTCTTAGAGTTCTTGGTTATAGCTATTACATCTAGTGTACTAGGAATAGCTTATCTTAAAAATCCCTATATCTCTTTTCTACTTGTTAATACTATCTATAAAATAAT
>JALWRR010000088.1 GCA_026993975.1 Promethearchaeati archaeon
TTATCCAATAGCGGAGAATGATAAAATTGTTTTCTTTGCTGATGATACACATATAACGGCTTTAAGATCGATGGGATCTAGTGAAGTAACTGTAGTAGATCGAGCTAAGTTAGAAGAGTATAGTTCTAATATACGTCAGTTCAAAAAATTAGCGCGTAGAAACAGGATCTTTCTAAGTAGTGCTTCACTAATGAGTCTGATAGGTAGGTATTTTGGAAAGATTCTTAGCCCTAGAAATAAGATGCCTATTCCTGTAGGTATCAATGATGATGTATCAAGTGTAATTAAAGACGCTAAGAGAACAATTTCAGTAAGGTTACATAAGAGTCCAACAGTTCACGCTAAGGTAGGCCACGTAAATATGAAGGATGAAGAATTAGCTGAGAACATTGTATCTTTCATTATGTTTGTTAAGAATAAGCTTCCTAAGGGATGGCGGAATATTAGATCTATTTATATTAAGACGACTATGGGGCCACCCATAAAGGTGGATATCTCACCTAAAAAGAAAGCTAGTTAATCAATAGTAATTTAGAGAGTGATCCTAAATGAGTCTCATGACTTATGAAAGAAAAAGACCTGTTCCTGAAAAGAAAATGAAACAAGTAGAGATGCTAATAGATCTATTTAAGAGATATGATAAAATTGTGATATTCGATTTTAGAGATGTACCCGCTAACATGATGAAAGAAATAAGAAAGAGATTATATGGCTTAGGACGCGTAATTGTTGTTAAAAATACATTAGTCAAGAAGGCTTTAGATAGAATTATTAAGGAAAAACCAAACCTACGGGTCCTTTATGATTACTTAACTGGAATGCACGCATTTGTATTTACAAATAATGATGTCTTCGAGATAAGTAGGATCATTGATAGTATTAGAGAAAAGCAACCTGCTAAGCCTGGGAAAATAGCTCCTTATGACATTATTATACCTAAGGGGAACACTGGGCTTAAGCCTGGACCGGCAATGACTGATTTAAGATTAGCTAACATTCCATCAAGAATCATTAAGGGAGAACTCTGGGTTATGGAAGATACATTGCTAGTTAAAAAAGGTCAACGTATATCGTCTCAGGCAGCTAAAGTACTTCAATTATTAGATATTATACCATTTGAAATACGCCCCAAAATATTATTAGCTGTGGATGGAGATAAAGTTCTGTCTTCGGATATCCTCTTAATGCCTCTTGAGGAATATGAGAAAATGGTTCACGAAGCAATAAATAACGCCGTTAAGGTGGCTGTTAACTTAAGCTTGCCAACACCAGAAACAGCGGAACTCATATTGATTAATGCTGTGTTAGATGGATTAAAAGTAGCTATATATGCTGATATCCCATTACCGGATACAACTGAGATAATTTTGATGAAAGCAATTAATATCGCTAAAAACGTTGTTTTCGAAATAAATAAGATTAATCCAGAAGCCTTGCCAGACGATCTTAAGAAATTAATTGAGAGCGTTCCAGTAGCTCCAGCTGAAGAAAAGAAGGAAGAGAAACCAGCTAAAGAAGAAAAGAAAGAAGAAGAGAAGAAAGAGGAGGAAGAAGCAGTATCTGGCCTAGCCGCACTATTCGGCTAAATAAAACTTAACTTTTAAAAACGTAATCTTTTTACCTAATTCAATTTCCAATTGTTGTATAGTGTGGAGGTGAAATCAAAATGAGCAATATTTCATACATCTATGCTGCTCTTATACTTCACGAAAATGGGAAGGAAATCACGCCTGAAAATATTGTTGGGATACTTAAAGCAGCTGGCGTCTCAAATATTGATGAGGGCTTCGCTGCAGCAGTTGCTAACTCGCTTTCAAAAGTTAATATAGAGGAAATCAAATCGAAAGCTCTTGTAATGCCTGCTGCTACTGCTGCTCCAGCGGCGCCAGCTGAAGAAAAGAAGGAAGAGAAACCAGCTAAAGAAGAAAAGAAAGAAGAAGAGAAGAAAGAGGAGGAAGAAGCAGTATCTGGCCTAGCCGCACTATTCGGCTAAATAAAACTTAAACTCGGTTTGCATGGAGGATAAAATTGCCTAAACTACCTTTAACTGTCTTAAGATCTGCTGTAAACAAGAAAGTTAGGATAAAACTTAAGGACAATTCAACTTATGAGGGACAACTTATTGCCTTAGATGAGTACATGAATATTGCGTTATCAGACACCATCGAGCTCGATGAGAATAATAATCCAAAGGTACGATGGGGAATAACATTAATCAGAGGTAATAATATACTTTGGATAGAATTAGTTGAATAAAATCTAAAATACATTGATTCATGCGGTTCATGGCGAGGATATGATACCTAATAGGTTAATAGTTATAGCCCATGTTACTATCATGAAGAGGAAGAAAGAAAACGTTCCATCCCATAGCAATAGCCGAATAGGATTCACTGTTGATAATTTAAACAAGTATCTCCCAACAAGAAAGAAGCCTATGAGAACGATAAGCCCTATAATGAATCCTAATGCGCCAATTACTCCAAAGATCCCTAAAGCTACTCCAAGGACTCCTCCTAACACTATTTTCACTAGCGTATAGATATCTTCTCCTTGAGTCTCAATCGAAAACATTTTTCTCTTCTTCTTTAATGATTTCTTTTTCATGGTTCACTCCTCTTATTTCACTATTGGTGTCAAATAAATGAAGATTCCACAAGATTTAAGCATGTCGTCATTTGATATTTATGCTATTATAAAAGAAATAAAAACATTAGAGAATTCTTTTATTGAAAATATTTATCAGCGGGAAAAATTGTTTGGATTCAAATTACGTAAAGCTGGTAGCAAGCAAATTCTAGTCATGGAACCTGAGAGAAGAATTCACTTAACTAACATTAGCTATGAATGGAAAGTGACCAATTTTATACAAATGATACGAAAGCATTTACGTGGACGAAAAATATCACTTATCTCCCAGCATATGTTTGATAGGATCGTAGAGATAAGTATAGATCCAGATTACATGATTATTTTAGAAATACTGCCTCGAGGAAACTTTATTGTGGTCAAGAATAATAAGGTTTTATTCGCTCTTAAGCATGTACATATGAGAGATCGCGCGATTTATCCCGGATCAGTCTTTAAGTATCCACCAAATAGTCCTGAAAATCCACTAAAAATCAATGATCTAAAACTAATAGAACTGATAAAGAGTCAAAGGACGCTACTCAGAGGACTATCTAGGTTAGGACTAGGACCTAAATATGCATATGAAATCAGTTATAGATGCGGTATAGCTAATCCCGATAAAACCAAGACTAGTTCATGCTCTAACGAAGTATTAATGAGTATCATTGAATGCTTGAAAAATGTGTTTAAAGAACTAGAGAATAAACCCATGCCCAGCGTTTATCTGAAAGATGAAACACCATACTTGTACTCACCGATAAAATTAACTTCCGTAATTGAAACGGAAGGATACTCCATCAAGCACTTTCAAACATTAAGTCTTGCACTTGATTTTTATTTCGCGAATTTACAGATATTAGAAAGTGCTGGGCCTTCTGCTAGCGCCATGAGAGTAGAAAGAGAGAGATTACTAAAGCGAATAGAAGCGCAGAGAAAAAGAATTACTGAACTTGAAAACGAGATAAATCAGATCCAAAAAACAATAGAGATTATTTACTCTAACTATAACATTCTTAAATCCATCATTGATTCTATAAGAAAAGCCAAAATCGAACTTAAATTAAGCTGGGATGAAATAATAAATAAGATAGTGGAAGCAAAGAAAAGAAATAACAAGCTAGCTAGTTTGATAGATGAAATAAGAACGGATGGCACGATACTTGTAAGAATAAATGATAATGTGATTAAACTGAATATACACAGTAACCTACATGAGATCATAGATAGTTATTATTCACGAATAAAGAGGAATAGAGACAAGGTAAGAATAGCTAGAGAAGAATTACAGAAGACTCTAATTGAATTAGATCACATTGATAGGGAAATTCTCAAGAGAGAAAAAATAAACAGCATAATTATAAGATTACCACCAAAACGCTGGTACGATAAATTTTACTGGTTTATTTCGAGCAATGGTTTCTTAGTGATTGGGGGGAGAGATGCACAAACAAACGAGATTATTGTGAAGAGATATATGAGTAATAATGACCTATTCCTGCATGCGGAGGTTCATGGTGGCTCAGTTGTTTTGATTAAGAATCTGGCGAAGAGAATTATACCTTCAGAGACATTACGTGAAGCTGCTATTTATGCTGCTTCATACTCTAAGGCTTGGAAAATGGGGCTTCACACCGTTGACGTGTTCTATACGGCCCCATCCAATGTCTCTCTTACACCTCCTTCTGGCCAGTATTTACCTACTGGATCATTTATAATTAAGAGAAAAGAGTTTATTAGAAACGTTCCTCTTGGGTTATCTATAGGGATCATTTTATATCCTTCAGGAAACACTGTTCTTTACCAGGTGATTTCCGCCCCAACAAATATAATTAAGCGCTTTACAAAATATTATGCGACTATAATCCCGGGAACAATAAAGAAAAGTGATACAGCGAAAATGATTTTGAAAAAAATAAAAAGCATTGAAGAAAATAATCCTTATTTGACTCGGGTTATAAATAGTATCAAGTTAGAAAAAATTATTGATCTTATTCCAGGTCCATCTAGTTTATTGGAGGAGGAAAAATAAATGAGTAAAAACGTGATTCTTGCTAAAGATTTTATGAGGCCTTTTACAACGGTCTCGAAAGATGAACAATTACCGCAAGCTTTCTGGACACTAGAAAGCGCTGGTGAAACTCACCTAGTAGTTGTGCATAATGATGAACCGATAGGAATAATATCTTACAAAGATTTTCTGAGAGTGCTGACAAATAGAGCTCGAAGAGGTATGATTAGTCGTTTATATGTCTCTAGTATAATGACTACTAATCTATATACAGTAACTCCTACAACGCCGATATCTGAGGTCGCTAGAAAAATGCTGGACAAGGGAATATCTAGTATGATTGTTATTGGCGAGGGAGAGGAGAAAGGAATAATAACGAAAAGAGATGTTCTAAAGCATGTTTCATCCCTACCTATCAGATCTATTGAGATAGAGGAGATAATGCATAGGGATGTTATAACAGCTCCGAAAGGATTAAGTATCACTGGAGCTGAGGAATTATTGCGAGAAAAGAAAATCAGTACCCTGCCGATAGTTGAGGAAGGCGTACTAGTTGGCTATTTAGATGTCCACATACTAGCTCGATTCCTTATTGATCTTTACTTAAGCTCGGAGCAAAAGCATCCAGATAATATTATTCGAGAAACCACTGTAGGCGATATAATGAAGGGTGCTTTTTATGTATTTAAGAAAGACAAGTTACAGACCTTTGCCGAAAAAGTTCTCAAGAAGAAATTTAAGGGCGCTCCAGTGATTCTATCAGAATCAAACAGGAAAGTTATTGGAATTATTACTGAAACAGATATCGTACGCATACTAACGGAATTATAGAAATGTGGCGGGCCCGGCGGGATTCGAACCCGCGACCGACGGCTTAGGAGGCCGCCGCTCTATCCAGACTGAGCTACGGGCCCATGCAGTACTATTGTTGCATTTGTTTTTGATACAAGCTTGTTTATAAAAAGATTATCTTCTTGCTTGAATGCCCGCACTATTTCTGTCTTTTATTGACTTGGTCTATGGATAGGTTTTTAGGGGGCTCGGCTAGTAATACGTATGTATGCTAACCGAAACCAACCACAAGACAAAAGC
>JALWRR010000089.1 GCA_026993975.1 Promethearchaeati archaeon
GACACAAGGCACACAATAAAAACACTCTTAAAAGTGTCATAATTTTTTGTTATTATAAGTTTTATTCTATTGGTATATTCGCGTTTTTGTAGTTTTCTTCTTCTCCTTTTATATAGTTTGCTAGGTGTCTAGCTTGATGATATATTATTCCTTCTATCGTGGTGTTTATTTCTCTCCATTTTACTGGTTTTTTAAGCAGGTTTACTATGGATACATCTACTTTATATCGCCCGTTTAGGTTCAAGTATACTGCATTTTCTTTTGTGTTGTAATCGTACTCCTTGATTTGATTTCTTGTGAATAGTTTTATTACCGATGCGTGTGCTATTGGGACGAGGAATTCTTCTGCTAGATCTAGAACCATGCTCATTCTTCCTGGTCTATCAGCATGCAGAAAGCCGAAGTAGGGATGTAATCCAGCCGATATTACCGCCTGTAATACTATTTCTCTCACTCTTCCATGAGAGTAACTTATTGCTGAATTAAATGGATCTCTCGGTGGTTTTCTTGTTCTTTCTCCTCTATAATTATATTTCTCTGGAATTACTTCTCGTAAAGCTTTGAAGTATATTTCCGCCGCGTTTGCCTCTATGTTCATTATCTTCATTCTTACCTTGTCGATGTGCCCATGAATATCGTTTATTTCCTCTGCCTTCTCCCTTATCTCTTCCGCTTTTTGTTTTAACATTTCTTTTACATCCCCTTCTCTTCTCCTCGCTAAGTATTTTAATAATTTTGCTCTCGTTAAAGCTGATGCTCTCGCAAATGCCTTGCAGAGCTCTGTTCCACGCTCTGTATCATATATCTTTATCTGCATTCTCTGAGTTTTAACTGTTCCTAACATGTTTGATGATTGTACGTATGCGAATTCTTCTCGGTCGCTAAATATTACAATTACTCCGTGCTTGACTGCTCTTAATATCGCGTCGCTGGATATCTTTACTCCAGGACCTATTCTTAACTCCTTTATGTTTGTTAGTTTTATTCTTCTTTTTCTTCCCTCCGAGAAATAAACTAGTGCATCGCCTTCAACGCGAACTGTGCTTGGTGTATCTATTATTAATCTCATATTAAATCGCCTTAAAGTTCGGGTCTGCAAAAGTTTTTGGCTTCGCATGAGTAGCATCTCCTCTTATCTCTCGTTGGTTCTGGGAATATTTCTTCTCTTATTATTCTTTTAATGTCTTCTATAGCGCTTTCTAATTGTTTTGATAAGTCCTCGGTGAGATGAATCTCAAATTTCTTATCTATGTCACTGTAATAGAGGAATCCTCGCTCGGTTTTATTCCATTTTTCTCTTGCTAGAACTAGATAAGCTACTAATTGCATTACGTCTGGTTTCCTTGATTTCTTGGATGGTATCGCGCTTGTTTTTACTTCAACAGGAATTATCTCTTCGATATTATCATTGTTCATAGCGTAGATCACTATATCAATTGTTCCAGATAAATTAAGCCTTTCTGAGTGCAAATATACCTGTCTCTCTATCCTATAGTTCTTTCTCGCTATTGTTTTTCTCCCATACCAGATCTTTTTATGAATTCTAATACCTCTAGATACTTGCGGTATTCTTGGCTTACCGATTCCTCGTACGTATCTCCAATATATTTTCCTTGGGCAGTAAAAGTATTGTCTTATCATTTCAGCTGTAATGCTGATCTCCTCCATTTCTACGCTACCTCATAACTTTTCGGTTCGGGATCATCATCAAAATCTCTCAACCAACCAATCACATACTTCTTCTTGTATTCATGTATAGGGAATCTATAGATTCTAACACTTACTTCTCCTTCATGTTCCCATAACTCTATCTCATTCTCTATTTCCACTCTAAGTCTTCTTCTCTCGGGTTCACTCAGAAAACCAACAAAAACGCTTCTCTGTATGTGCGCTAACCCGTACGATTCACATATTTTCTCTATTCTCCTTCTCAGAGCATCATCTGTAGCATCATAAACCACGAGCACTGTTAGTAGAGTCAATCAAGCACCCCTACTTGATTCTTAGATAAACTCTATACCCCCGACCTCTCCTCACTAATTTCACAATTCCTTTAGATTCTAGATCTCTAACAACTTTCTTAGCATCATCATACATGCAACCTACTCTCGTAGATAAAGCCCCTAATGCAAGTGTATTATTATTCTTCTTCAAAGCTTTTATTATTTCTTTTTGAAGAGCTGTTAAATCCTTTTGTTTCTCGATTTCCTCATCGATTTCACTTTCCTTTATTACTTCTTTTATCGCCTCTGTTATCTCATCAGATTCCTCTTTACTCTTTTCTAGAGCATTATTTATCAGCAGGCTAACGAAATTTGAACTTATTTCCTTTAAGTTTCTTTTAGTTGCTTCCTTAAGAGCTGCGTGAGCCAGCATTAGTAATCGTCGAGGTACTCCTTTAGATTGTTTATGTAATACTTGTATTGATTCCTCTGTAAAGGGGTATAACGGCTCCACAATATTTACTACGTCAGATCTTCTAAACTTAGTTAAATACTCTCTAATAAGCATCTTGGCTGATTCCTCATCTAACTCCTTAAGCTCTATGATAGATTGAGATAATCTAGATTCAAGAGCTGGATGAAGTTTTGATATCGATTCCTTCCCCAGAAGTATTGCTGGAGGCGCTGCGAAAATGTATTGAGCTTCATTTCCCGTCTTATCTATTATTGCTCTAAGCCCTTCATAAAACTTCCTAACCATTTTAACATCTTCGACACCTATCACGGACTCTAACTCATCTACTAAGATTAATAATCTGTATCCTTTCCCATAATAAATTAATCTTATAAGCGCTATTAGAGCATCTGCTGCGTTGTCCTCGGTTATCTCTCGGATAATACCTATTGATTTTAATGATTCATTATCGAGTTTCTCGCCGAAAAGCCATCTTATAGCTGTATGATTCTTGTTGCTAAGAAACTTTATAGCTTTTGCATAATCTGGAAATATTATCCTTATTTGATCTAGCTTATCCTTCATTTTAAGAAGTCTTCTAGCTGCATCCACTAGGAAATCTATCTCTAATCTCCCGCGTATGCCGTCTAGAATAGCTTTATATAGCCTCAATATCTTTGGCTCTCCGATATTTTTGATGTATATCGGGAATATATTTTTTGCTTCTTCCTGTATCCTGTACTGAATATGTTTAAGGAGATGAGTTTTCCCGTAACCATAATCACCCACTATAATAGCTACTGGTACTGTATCTCCAGCTATAATATCCTCTACAAATTTCTTAACTCTCTCAACAACTTCTTTCTTACCAGTAATGATCTGTGCATATGTCTTCTCGTACTCAGAATCCAATGGGAAATAACCAGCAATTGGAAAAGGATTTATAATAAGTCCATACCTATCACTAGGGTCGATATGAGGCATTCTTAAGCCTCCTTAATCAAAGTATTTTAAATCATCAATTCTAAGATGCTGGTATACTCCATCAACGCTTGAAATTCCCTCTTTTACATCTTCTTCACTTGTAACAGGCCCCTTAGTTAAGTGGATATCGCCAGAATCATTCATTTTTAGAACCGTTTCATCAAAAATATCTCTCTTTACTCCAGTCTCATTCATAAAGATTCTCCTTACTTCACTTATAGGAACATATGATATGGGTGATTTCTCTCTCAACTTTTTATAAGCCTTCTCTAAGACATATCTAAACACCTCTCTTCTTCCTTCATCAGAAAGCTTATATACTCGTCCTCTCTTTAAGAAACCTAATCTCCTTCCAAGAGACGCCATCGCTGTTATTCTCTTCATTTTTGTTGATTTACTCTCTTTTTTATTCCCATATAGCTCTTTAACCAGCTCACTTCTGTTTTTTGATCCTTTCAAAAGCAAGTAAAGGAATGCTCTGATTCTCTCGTCTTTTATATAGTCCTTCTCTAAATCGAATTCGCTTCTCTTCTTGTAGTACCTGCGGTTTCTCCCTACACCTTTCCCTTCAACGTACCCGAAGTACTTTAGGATAGCTAGAGCTTCAGAAGTGTGTTTTTTGCCCCATTTCCTCTTGATAAAAGTTACTTTCTCGCCATCCGGCATGCTTTCAAAAATTTTTTTAACAAAATCTATTTGAGGCACGGTTATGGCTGGAAATTCCTTCATTTCTTAGCTACCTCCTTAACGATTTTTAAAATAAGTTTAGGGAAAGCATAGAGAATTGAAAATTGATTAAAAATAACTTTATCATTATCAAAATCAAATAAATGTATAGGTAGGGAATTCATACTATTAAGAATATTTAGCAGATCAGAATTATTATGAATCTCCCTTGCAACTTTATATACCGCGTCATCCAATTTCTTGTAATAAACTTTACCTAAATTAATTCCCGTGCTCAACAAGTCAACAATCATATTAAGTTTTTGAAAACGCTTATTTAATAGATTAGAAATTGTGTTGCCAATTAATCCAGCGTGAAAAATTTGCTTAATAAGCTTCTCACTAATTCCGAATAATGATACATAGCGAATAAAATTAAAGAAATCATCAAAAGTCATCAAAGAAACATCCGAACTCTCAGCACTATCTAGAACGAATGTCGAGAAAGCTTGGGCAACAAGAATCCCTCTCCAATCATCGCCATAAAAATTATAGTAATTAATGACTTGATCCAGGGCATCAATTCCAGCAGTATTAAGCTTTACTTCGAAAAATAGGTGAAAATCATTTATTATAATATCAGGATAATTAGGTTTATTGCTTTTAGACGAAACACGAAATCCAAGCAGTTTAAGCAATCTGATTAGATCATTATTGATTTTTATCTCATCAACGCCGCGTCTTAATAGCTCTTTAATTTCATCAATTTTCCTATCAACTAAATCATAGTCAAATCTGACTGCAAATTTAAGCCATAAGTCATAAAATTTTTCTGCAGCGAGAAAACCAAGTGATTTTTGTTGAAAAAGCTCGAAGCAATTACTGTTCCCATATAGTCTAACTAAATCATTATCAAGCGTAAACTTAATACTATCAATGATCCTAAAAAATTCGCTTCTAGAGGAACCAACACACTTACGCAGCGATAAGATGCAGAGAAGGATATTATTATCATGTAGAGCCTTCTTAACGGCTGAAAGAGAAGCATAAGCACAAGCAAAAACAAACAATACATTATCAGGGTAAATAGACTTAACCTCATAAATCATTTTCTCAATATACAAAGCATCTAATTTATCATCAAGTTTATATAGATAGCTTAAATCTATGAAAATAAGAACATTATCGCTCTTAACAAGAAAAGAATGATCATCAATAGAAATAGTTTTCTCGAACTTAAAGATACTACGCAAAGCATTATTAAACGCATTGGCTTCACGTTCAAGAAAAATAGAGACAGCATCACTAGACATAAATAGTACCTCCGTATTACAGTAATTAAATTATATAGCAAAATCAACGTTATAAAGATTACTATAAAGAGAAGACAACCCATAAGGAAAAGTAAAAGTAAAAACAAATCAGATCTAACGAAAATAGAGATAATAAAACCTAATAAAAGCGAGATAAGCAACGTAAGTTAATAAAATATATCACTAATCAGCCAAAAATCAATAATTCATGTGGATAAAGAAAATTTACATAATGATGATTATTATTACCAGCAAAATTTATAACACACATAATAATCATATAATAAGATACATATTCGATACACACCTTTTATT
>JALWRR010000090.1 GCA_026993975.1 Promethearchaeati archaeon
CATTGGGGACATGTCATAGGGCTCGCCCCCTGTTGGGCCACCCCACCACCCCCATCCAAACTGTGCTAGGCTGACCAATTCCAGTCTCTAGCATCACTACCTCATAGCGGGTTTTTCACAGTAATCTCCTGGAGCCAGCTTCGGCCTGATCACTGTTTCCCACAGATCCTTACGGTGCTTCAGCTTTCTGCCGGATAGGTAGATGTTTATTGCCGCGTTCACCTGTCTATCAATGATTAGGCCGCAGTTCTTGCAGATCACTTTTCTCTTATCCACGATTGTTGCTAGGCTTCCGCATCTCGAGCATTGCCTAGTGGTGTGCCTCGGATCGATCTCCTTTACCTTTACTTTGTATCTCAAGGCCTTCACGATGGCTCTCCAATTCTGGAGGCTTATCCTCCTATTATGCCCCTTGTCACGGTTATACATCCCTTCCTTATCCAGGTCCTCAAGGACATGAATATGGTTTGGGTACCTCCTAGCTATCATCGTCGTCAACTTGTTCACGAGATCTCTGGTTCTGTTTCTCTCCCTCTCACTTATCCTCTCCAGCTTCCTCTCGGCATACTTAGGCTTCTTTCTGGAGAGTTTCTGCATCTTGCGCCTCATCTCGTAGTAGGTCTCATGGATCCAGTGAAGCTTTCTCAGAGACACCTTCTCTTTCCCAGTGTCGCTGAAACCGTCCATCGTGTACTCGTTCATGTCCCATCCTATCACGCCCCCCACGTCCCTAGACCTCCTTTCCCTCGTGAACATCATAATTAGATCTCTCTTCCTTAGGATTATTTCGCCAACCCTCCAGCCCTTCACGCGGTCCAGGAACCAAGCTTTCGAGAAGTCGAACTCTAGGTAAAGCTTCCTCGGGATCACTGTTAGGACAAGCTTATTGCCTCTCACTCTGAATAACGTGTTCTTTATTCTCGCCGCCAGCCTCTTAGCAATCGGCTTTCTCCTCTTCCTAAGCCCCTTAACATAGTTTGCTTTCCATGATCTCAACACTTGGTACGCCATTCTTATTGCTGAGTCAACGTAATGTGCTGCGTAACCAGTGTGCCGCCAGAATGCCATTAACTTATTCCTAAGCCCCTTCCCAAACTCATTGCTCTCGGGTATCTCTGGGATGAGTCTCTTGGCGTGGTAGTAGACTTTGATTTGTTTCCCGTTGACTCTGAACTCCTTTCCCTGCATCCTAAGCAACTTGATTGCCTTATCATCCTTCTTCACGATGTAGTAGTTTTTCCAAGGCTTCTCCACCCAGCTCATGTTTCTCCATATCTCGTTTATAGCCATCTGGAGCACCCACTGATAACTAATCAGTAGGCCTCTTACATCGTAGCTGTGACCAATCTTATAGGCCTTCACCTCCTTAGGCATATTCTGCATTGACTGCATCACCTCCCTACTAAGGATTCAGCAAAGGTGAAAAAGATTCAAAAGGTGCGGAGACATGCATTAGTGAGAGGTTGAGAAAGAGGGTTTTTGGGGGAAAATGTCTCCGCAGAGAAATGGGAGATATATAAGGCGAGATAGAGGCAGGATACGTTCTGTCATCGTGTTTAAGCTACTGACTTTTCAAAGAGACTGTTTTTGTTGGGAGTTTGCCTATGCTTGCCTGTGACTTGTCTAATGATTATTGAACCCAAGTTATGTTTTTAAGCTTTCATGTTCACTCCAGTGATGTTTATTTAAACAACGCCGTTGAAACAGCCTCTAGCCGAGTGAACTCGGCGATTGGCTATTTAAGTCTTACTGATAATCAACTGATGTTTATATAAACGTCTTCGTTAAAAAAGAACTCACTAGAGTGAACTCATCGATTGGCTATTTAAGTTTTACTGATAATCAACTGATGTTTATTTAAATGTCTTCTTTGAAATAGAGTTCACTCTGGTGAAGGTGGAGATTTAAATGGTTTATCGCTATATCTTTGAGGCGGAGATTGATTTGGCGGGTGTGTTTGATCTTAAACCTGCCAATGCTGCCTATTTTTGGTGTTTTGTTGAGAATTTTTATAGTGTTTCCTGGTAGTTTTATCCATGTTTGGGCATATTTGTCCAAGTTTTATAATACAGTCTGTTAAGGCATATTCCTAAAGCGATTAAACAAGTTTATAGTTGAGGTAAAGCATAATAATCATGTAAATCTATGCCACTTGAGGGATACAGGGCGTTTAAAGAAATTGTTATTCAGCGCTAATAGGGTTCTCTTCATGAGTAAGAAACCAGGTAAAAACAGGAAAACTATGTGTGAGATCCTAGCAGCTTGGAGAGAAGAGTCTAATGAGTGGGTTTTAATAAATCCAGGGTTTCATAGCGATATAGTTGAAAGAGCGATAAATAATAAGCTACTAAGCTCTCTCAAGGAATACCTTGTTGAGAGAAGGGAGATCAATTATAAATCATCAAGAATAGATTTCTTATTACGAAGCAGTAACAGTAATAAAACAGCTCTGCTAGAAGTTAAGGGATGCACTTTATTTGAGGGCCATTACTGTTATTATCCTGATGCACCAACTAAAAGGGGAGCCAGACATGTTAAGGAATTAATGAATGCTGTTAAAGAAGGATTAAACGCTTATATATTATTCGTAGTTCCTGGAGAAACTCGTTTTGTTAAGCCGAATAAGATGATTGATCCAGTATTCTCTAGGAATCTGCGCGAAGCAGTTAACTTAGGGGTTAAGGCTTTAGCTATGAGAACGAAACTAGAAGAGGGAGTAATATATTTCGTTAAAGAGCTTCCAGTTATTATTGATTAACAATTAGGAAAAAGTGATATTGAGAAAACACAATAATTAAACTAAAACACTCTATGGAGGGTAACATATGTATAGAGCTTCAAAAGAAATCATTGGAGAGAAATCAAGTAGATTAAGGGGCAAGAAAATAATACTGGGTGTTGCTTCAAGCGCAGCGATATACAAGAGCATAGATCTCGCAAGAGAACTCATGAGGCATGGCGCTGATGTCAAAGTGGTTATGAGTCAGGAGGCAAAGAAATTAATTTCCCCAGAATTATTCAAGTGGGCTACCGGCAATGACGTTATAACAGAGCTGACTGGGGATATAGAGCATATAGCACTTACTCATGATGATCCGGAGAACACTTTGATGATTATAGCGCCAGCAACAGCAAACACTATAAGTAAAATAGCTAATGGTATTGCAGATAACGCCTTATTAACCACCGCTCTTTCGGCACTCGGAAAGAAAATCCCCATAGTTATCGTGCCAGCAATGCATCTAAGCATGTGGAATGCAGTAACTATTCAGAACGCGATAAAATTCCTAACAAGTATTGGAGTAGAGATAATCAAGCCAATTATTGAGGGAGAAAAAGCAAAGTACCCATCTATTCAAGAGATAAGGGAGCAAGTGTTCAGAAAGGTAACTAGACATGTTTTGAAGGGAAGGAAAGTTGTTGTTACAGCGGGTGCAACAAGAGTATACATAGATAACATAAGATTCATCTCTAACCCAAGTAGCGGTAAAATGGGAATAGCTATGGCTCTAGAAGCATGGATTAGAGGGGCTGATGTCACATTAATACTATCTAGAAGCAGTAGCCATAGTTATTATATCCCAAGTGGAATAAGAGTTATTAATTTTGAGACATTTAACGAGGCTAGAGATATAATACTAAGCGAGATTAACAATGCTGATATATTTATTCATGCAGCTGCAATAAGTGATTTCGCCCCAAGGGAGAGGTATACTGGAAAAATACCATCCACCCAAACAATCCAACTAGAATTAAAACCAACTGAGAAAATTCTCGAGCTAGCAGCTAAAGAAAACAGGGATTGCTTCGTAATAGCATTTAAAGCTGAGTGGAATCTAAGTGAGCAAGAATTAGTGAATAGAGCTAGGAGCTATATTGATTCTAGGGTAGCTAAAGCAGTCGTAGCTAACGATGTAAGTAAGAAAATATTTGGATCCGATAGGACTGAAGCATACTTAATTTATGATAATGGAGCTAAAATAAAGAAGCTAGAGGGATTAAAAAGAGATGTAGCAGGAGAAATTCTTGAGACTTTATTTCACTAGCTGGAGAGGGATCGCGAGATAACTAAAATTTGATAGTAGGCATTACCAGGAAATAAGAATATTGAGTTTTGATTATAACTTAGAGGATCATTGAGCGGGTCGAGAATATTGACTGAGAGAATTTTTGCTTTTCGAAGGAGAGTAATATCTAGCTATAAGAAGCTCTTTAAAGAACTAGTGGATAGCATCAGAAAACTATACAATGATAGAGTTACAATAATTCTGTTTGGGAGTAGAGCCTCGAAAACAAACAGGGAATCTAGTGATTTCGATATTTTTGTCGTTCTAGAAAAAATTAGCAAGGAGGATTTAAAATTAATATACAGCGCTAAGCCTGATTTTCTCCCTACTGACATAATACTGATAACGCCAGCAGATCTCAAAAACCCCGTAATAAAAAGCATGATGAAAACATCAGAAATAATTTTTGATGGGCTAAATTTGTTCGAAACCAAACCTTAGTAGTATACATAATAAGAAAATAAAGTCACTGTTGATTTATCTCGTAGATGAAATTTAAAGCTTTCTCGACGAGTTTTTGGTAAGTGTTATTGAGGGTCTAAGCTTTTTATTATGAAGGAAGCTGATTAGTTTATATAGTAGTAAATTTTCTTTATTGGCGAGATATATGAGGGAAGCTGTTCTCTATAAGAAACTAAAAAAGCCGGGGTGGGTTCAATGTACTGCTTGCGCAAGGTACTGTATTGTTCCTCCAGGTGGAATGGGTTTCTGTGGAGCTAGGAGAAATATTGATGGGAAATTATATCTCATGGTTTATGGCAAGGTAATCTCAGCGGCCATGGATCCGATAGAGAAGAAACCAATGATGCATTTTCACCCAGGATCAATGGTGTTATCTATAGCTACAACTGGATGTAACTGGATGTGTAAGTATTGTCAGAATTACAGTATCTCGCAGAGGAGAATAATTGAGGGAATTGAAACCACTCCAGAAAACCTGGTTAAAGCAGCTATTGAGTATGGTGCTGATGGGTTTGCTTACACTTATAATGAACCAACTATCTTTATTGAATTTGCTCATGACGTTGGAGTACTAGCTAGAAAGCACGGATTATACAACATGTTTGTTACAAATGGTTATCAATCAGAGGAGGCATTTGATTTACTAAAGAATTTTCTTGATGCAGCAACAGTAGATTTCAAGGGAAATGGAGATCCCAAATTCCTCTATAAGTACGCTGGCGTGAGAGATGTTGAGCCTATATATCAATCATTATTAATGATGAAGAAACTTGGAATATTCATTGAAATAACAGACCTAGTAGTTCCTAAAATTGGTGATGATTTAAATCAAGCCAGAAAACTAGTTAGATGGATTGTTGAGAACCTGGGACCAGACACACCAATGCATTTCCTAAGATTTCACCCAGATTACTTAATGATGAATCTACCGCCCACACCCACAAAGACTTTAGAGAAGCATATAGAGATCGCTAAAGAAGAAGGATTAAAATACGTGTATATTGGTAATGTTCCAGGTCATAAATACGAGCACACTTATTGCCCTAACTGCGGAAGAATCGTTATAAAGAGGTTTGGATTCTATATTCAGGAATGGAACTTGGATGAGGAGAATAGATGCAAGTTCTGTGGCTATAAAATAAACATCAAGGGTAAGTTAAGTCCGAATTGGAAGGCTTATAGATTCTTCGGGATACCTATGAGCAAGCTCTAGCGCTATACACCGTGAAGCTTGGTATAGCCGCCGATATTAGAGTTAGTTATCTCAATGCCATCTAGCCTCACTTTGTAGCTTATTAAGCTATCCTTAACGATAGAGTCCCTAATTATGGTTTCCTCCAGTATAATCGAGTTGGAGATTCTTGAATTCTCGATCTCTGTATCTCTATGAACATGAACATAGGGTCCTATTACACTATTAGTTATCTTAGCGCCTTCCTCAATAATTACTGGTTCTATAATCTCACTAGATTTTAACTCAACAGACTCATGTACATAACTATCCCTAAGAACAAACCTGAATGCCTCAAGATAAGTATCTGGCTTACCTATATCAAACCAGAATCCAGTGAAAACATACGCGTATACAGCCCCTATCTTATGATACCATTCAATGAATCTCCCCGGAGCATCTCTATTATGACCTAAGGAAACATACTTATGATACATATCTATGACATTTTCTGGAACAATATAATAAGCTGTCGCAGCTAGAGTTGATTCTGGTTTAGCTGGCTTCTCCACAAAATCTATAACCCTATTATCATCATTAATTTTAATAATTCCGTAACGCTTAGCTCTAGATAAATCACCAATATCGAAAGCAGCCACTATAAACGCATTCTTCTTTTTAAAGAAATCTATGAAGTCCCTTATATTCATGGAACTATAGTTATCACCAGCTAGAACTAGGTAATCATCCCTGGGTAAATTCTTGAATAATCTGGATAGAGCGCCGATAGCACCCAGCTTCTCTTCCTCCCTAATAGTCTCCTCTATATGTAACTCAACTTTCTTATATCTCTTCTCACTAAGCCATCTCCTGAACTGTGGATCATAGTAATAATTTGTAGATACATATATCGCCTCGATATCACCACAATCAATTAGCTCTTCAATCAAATACTCAATAATTCTTTTTCTCCCGAGAGGAAGTAATGGCTTAGCTACATCTTTAGTGAATGGCCATAATCTGGTTGCGTAACCACCTGCGAGTATGATCGCTCTCATAAACTATCACCCAGCTAAGAGTGAAATATCTTAGAGGATAGAGTTTGAATTCAGAACGCTTTCTAAGCTAAATAAACATATTTATTAAAACTAAATTAAATGAATGATAAAAAGTTTCCATATAGCACTTATCTGAATGAATCATAGTTGATTTAGGAGTTTGATCCGCCTACCCTGAAATTAAGGCAGAGATTTTATTTCACATGAGTTGATTAATTTGAATGAAATCAAGGAGGTAATGAGAAAAGCGCCTAGAAATAGAGAAATAATTAATGAGCTCATGAAATTATTAGGCGCGAGAAAAGTTAGTGACAAGCTTACTGATTTGATCTCGTATAGTCACGATTACTGGCCAATAACTTTTCAATGGTTTCTGAAAGGTGAAGTCCCATCACTTCCAGATGCAGTAGTTTTCCCAGATTCGATTCAAGATCTAATCAAACTAGTTAAGTTCGCTAACGAGAATAATATCCCTATATATACTTATGGCGGGGGTAGCGGGGTACTTGGAGCTGCCGTTCCAGAGTACGGAGGGATAGTAGTAGATATGAAGAAATTCAGGAATATAGAGATTTATCCCGAAGATATGTATGTTGAAGCTGGTGCTGGAGTTAATGGGATGGCTCTAGAAATGTTTCTAAATAGATATGGGTTTACACTGGGTCACTTTCCACAGTCACTCTATACATCTACTGTTGGTGGATGGATAAGCACTAAAGCAATAGGACAGTTCTCAGTTAAGTATGGTGGAATAGAAGATATGCTGCTTGGACTAGAAGCGGTTATCCCTCCTGGAGAGCATTTGATCATTAAACCTGATCCAAGAGCAGCAGTTGGCCCAGATTTAAAGAGCTTGTTCGTTGAATCTGAGGGGTTATTCGGGATAATAACTAAGGCTTATCTCAAGATCTGGCCATACCCCGAGAAAAGAATATTATTATCATATGCAAGTCCAGATTTAGAGGATGCTTTAAGATCAGTTAGGAAAATAATGATTAGTGGTGCTAGACCAGCGGTCATAAGGGTTTACGATAAGGTTGAGACGCTTAAATGGTTTTATATGAGTAAGAAAGCTAAAGGGAGAGTTGGTACAATAATAGTGATAGAGGGCAACAAGGATCTAGTAGAAGCTGAGAGAAGGATTGTGGAGGATGCTTTCTCCTCCTCTATACCTCTAGGTGAAGAACCAGTAAAGTACTGGTTGAAGAATAGATTCAACGTAAGGGAGATATCGGATTATCTACCTTTAGGAATAATTATAGATACCATTGAAGTAGCTGTAGGTTGGTCGAATGCAATTAACCTATACAACGACGTAATAAACGCAATAAAGAGTATTGAGGGGACATTAATCGCATTCGCACACGCTTCCCACTTTTATCCACAAGGAGTATGCTTCTACTTTATTTTCGGAGGACTACCTGGCAAAGAGAAAGGAGTGCTAGAGTACTATAATGAGGTCTGGAGTTCGGTCATGAATGCGGTTATTAAATATAATGGCGCTATTAGCCATCATCATGGTGTTGGAAGAATGAGGTCTAAGTGGATTAAAAAGAGTATTGGGGAATCCGCGTTCAACTTAATCAAGAGAATTAAGGAAGCGATAGATGGTAAAAATATAATGAATAGGGGTAATATGGTGATCTAACTTGTTTAAGGATAAATGGGTTATTGAAGCTATGAAGGGGACTTCGCTAGGAACAAAGCTGTCAGCGCTAAAACGATTTATCCTAGACAAATCGAAAATCGATGACCTAACAAAATGCGCACTATGCCCAAACATGTGTAGGTTCGCTTGTCCAATCAATATAGTGCATGCAAGGGAAACAACTTCTCCCGCTGGGAAATCCAGGATTGCTTATTTATTAAGAGAGAATTTTATTCCAGTTAATCAAGATAATGTCGAACCATTATACTATTGCATTAATTGTGATGCATGCTCTGTGCATTGTCCATATAGTTACTCGGTGAATGATCTAATTAAACCTATGAGAAGTAATATACTATCAAGCGGGATTTATCCAAGCTCCATCAACGCACTGATAAATAATTTAAAGGAATCTAAGTGCATTTATCCCGAATTAAAAACGAGAGTTAGTGGAAGCATTAATAACGAAGAAAAAATCGATGTTTTGTATTTTCCTGGCTGCATAGCTTTAAAGTATTATGAGAATGAAGTTATGGGCGCTTTAAGGATATTTGAGAAAATAGGGTTCAAGGCTAGTCTTTTTAATAAACCAATTGATTGTGGTTATATCGCTTATGAATTAGGGATAGAGAGCTTATTTATAGAGATAGCTAGATCGCTTGTAGATGAATTAAATAAGTTTGATGCAAGATTCATCGTTAGTCCATGCCCAGAATGCGTATACATGCTTAGAGAAGTTTATCCCCACTACAAAATCAAAGTCAGAGCAAAAATATACCACACACTAGAATTCATTAGTAATCACTTAGATAAGCTAGACCTAAGAATCAGTGATGAAGCCACTTACCATGATTCTACAACCCTATCAATTAAGTTAGATGAACCAGAACTCTTACTTGATGTCTTATCTAGATTAGGTATTAAAGTTATATCTCCTGTGAGATATGGGAAGAACTCGTTTGAGACTGCGAGCGAGAACTCCATATTGTATTGGGTGAATAAAGATTTAGCAAACGAGATAAATAAGGAAAGGTTCAATGAGTTAAGGAGGTTCTCGAGCAAGATAATAGTTCCATCTTACGCATCCAAGAAGAGCTTGGAGGGATTTGGCGGCGAAGTAATAGAAATAATGGAATTCTTATTAAAAGAAATTGAGAAACGGTGAAAGCAGTATGGATTATTTCCTTATTCTTGATATAGGAACAACAACTGTAAAAGCTTTCGCGTACACTGAGAATGGAGAAATAATAAAGAAGGTTGAGGATAAAGCCCCAGTAATGTTTCCAAGTCCAGGATGGGTTGAGCAGGATCCGGTGAAACTCTGGAATATGGTTTATGACGCAGCAACGAGAATTATTAATGAGTTTGGCAAGCCTAAATCCATCGGTATTTCCACCCAGAGAGCATCAACAACCGTTTGGTATAAGGATAGTGGAGAACCATTGCATAACATGATTACGTGGCAGGATGCTAGAGCTATTGATATTGCTGAGGAATACTCAAATAAATTCATTTTACGGTTCGGCAGAGGTATAGGTAAGTTAGTATCATTTTTTAAGAAGAGTAGCAAGAGCATGAAAATAAATTATCTAATAACCCTAAGCAACTTTAGATTCGGTCCAAATCAACCAATAATCCACTTAAGGTGGCTTCTTGATAATATAGAAAATCTTGAGAGTCTAGCGAGAGAAGGGAAAGTATTGTTTGGGACCCTAGATACATGGATCCTATATAATTTCCTAAAGAGACACATAACAGATTACACAAATGCTAGCGCTACAGGAATGTTCGACCCATTCTTCATGAAGTGGAGTGACAGATTAACAAAGTTACTAAATATACCTAGAAACATGCTACCAGAACTAGTTGATAACATGGGTCATTTCGGGGAAATCAAAGATTTAGACAACGTTCCAATAACAGCTATTATTGCTGATCAGCAAGCCTCCTTATTCTCAGCTGGAGGTATGAAACGTGGTACAGTAAAGATAACTAATGGAACCGGGTCATTCATAGATATTAATGTTGGTGATATCCCCTTACCAGCTCGATTCGGTCTTTATCCTTTAGTGGCTTTCAAATGGAGAGACAGAAAAGCATACTTATTAGAAGGAATTATTCAATCATCTGGCTCAGCTATAGACTGGCTAATGAGAGTAGGCATTCTTAAAGATTACGAAGAGATTAGTAAGTTAATTAAAGATGAAGAAACAGAAGTTCTTTTTATCCCAGCACTAGCTGGATTAGGTGCTCCTTACTGGAGGATGAATGCAAAGGGCATTATTTATGGTTTGACTCGAGCCACTGAGAGGGGAGAAATAGCAAAAGCGCTTATAGATGGAATAGCTTTCAGGTGCTATGAAGTAATAAGCGTTATTAAGAAAGCAACCAATATTCCTTTTGATGAAATAATCGCTGATGGTAACGCTTCTAGGGTGAGGTATTTACTAGAGAGAATAGCTGATTTCACTGGACTAACTATAAAAGTCTCTAAGAACCTAGAGGGAACGTCTAGGGGTACGTTTCTAATAGCGCGGGGAGGACTGCTTGATTTGACTCCAGAAGAAGCGTTTATCCCCCCAGATACATCAATTATAATTAAGCAGAGAAGAAAAAGGTTTAATCCAGAGAGATGGAGAAGATTAATTGACTTTATCAATGAATTAGCGTAGATAATCAAGCTAATCAATCAAATCTTCCAGCTTTATTTCTCTTCTTATTTCGAATCTTACCCTAATAGGTATCAAGTGAGTACCATCGCATGAAGGGGCATTAAAGAAGATCTTGTTTAGTAATCCCTCTCGGCACGTCGCGTAAGTTAAGCCGAGTTTTCTAGCTTCATCAACAACTGGAAACAGTAATTTCTTTCTCAGATCTAAAGGTAAATAAGAGTACCCCTGATACCTATTCTTCTTTGAGTAGTAGAGTTTCCTAAGCCTATCTTCTAGTTCAGGAAACGCAGTTACTAGTCGCTTAAAGTTATCTGGCTTAGCTTTATAAGTTGAGGTCACCACATGCTTAGCTCCTAAAGAAGATACTACCCTAACAAGGTCTCTTAACTCCTCTGCATCATCATTTAGGTAAGGGATAATTGGATCTATTCGAACGGAGAATGGTATTTCATGCTCACTAAGTTTCTCTAGAGCTCTTAATCTCGCGCTTGGTACAGGAGCATTCACCTCTACTTTCCTAGCCAGATTATCATTAAGAGTAGTTATTGTCTCGCTAACAGCGACGTTAAATCTAGATAATAGATCAAGATCCCTAACATATATATCGCTCTTAGTAGTGATTTGAACCTTGAATCCTTTGGGTAAAATTATTTCTAGTATCCGCCTAGTGACTCGGAATTTGAGCTCTTCAGGTGGATATGGATCACTACTCAAACTCATATCTATGGGTAAATTAGGATCTATTTTTCTCAAGTCCCTTGATACCCTCTCAACATAATTCCTCTTAGGTACACTTTTATTACTCTTTATATAAGATGTAGCGTAACAATACAAGCAGTTATGAGAGCAGCCAGTATAGGGATTAATCGTATACTTTGGTGGACACGTGCATAGCTTGCTTTTCCAGGGATCAAATCGAGTGATAATGCTCAATAATATCACTTAAGCACCAATCTTCTCTTTAGATGACTTAAGAGACTTAATTTTATTTATTAGAGGCATTAAAGATATTTTAATAGATCTAAACACTTGTGATAATTTCTCAGCAAAGTTGCGTAATCCAATCTTGAGGTGAATTACTCCTATGAAGCCAATGCTCAGTATAATAAGCGATATTAACAATAAGTATGTGGGATTAATCCCCGTTTTCTGAAGTAGGATTGCGAGATAGAGCCTCAACAATATGTAAAGTGATGCTAAAATTAGATTACTTATCCCCCAGACACTCCCTAGCTTAAAGAAATCACGCATAGAGAATGAATACCCATGCTTCTTACTTACACCCATAGCAAGGATTGTTGTTGGAGCTCCATATGGCAATATGTTTCCTCCTAGATTTGTCCCTAAAATCATAGCAATCCACAAGATGCTGATTAATTCCCCTAATCCTGATGCCTCAGCCATGCTCTTAATTATAGGTATGAAAGCTATCGCGATAGCCACGTTATCAACTGCGCAGCTAAGTAATCCAACTACCCATAGGATGAATATTGATGCGAATGCTATGTCACCACCAGTAATGCTACCTAAGGCGACGCCAACTTCATGTAATAAGCCTTTATGCTCCATAGCGCCTACAATAATGTAGAGTGCTGTGAAGAACAATAATGTTGCCCAATCGATTCTCTTTAATATTTCGTCGGGATGAACACCGCTAGCTAATAAGAATAATGTAGCTCCACCAACCGCAACTAAATATATTTGAGGAATAAGAATCAAACCCAAAATAATTCCAGAAAAAATAACTATAGATCGCTTAAACACTGTTACATCTGGAACTAGGATCCATTCATTAGCTTCTAAGATAAGCATTTTCCTGAGGGGGTCAACGAGACCTAGTCTACCCTTAAGGTTTCGCAGCAAGTACCATAATGAAAAGGTAAATGAGATAAATACGAATGGCAAGATATTTACTACGAAGAATATCAGAGAGAGGCCGACTCCTTGAGAAATAATAATGTTTCCTATCTGGGAGAAGGGTAAGGCCATTCCTCCAACATCAACTATGATAGCTTCAGCTAATAAGTATGGACTAGGATCAATTTTAAGCATTCTAGATATTGTTATTGTTAGAGTTCCGATGATTATCATTGTAGCCATAGCGGTCATGAACATTGACATTACAGTTGTGATCACGCAGATTATGATGAATAATTGTATTGGTTCTCCACCAGATAGCTTTACGGTTCTCATTGATATGAACTGGAATAATCCAGATTCTCGAGAAGCTTCAACAATAACCATGAAACCAAATATTGTTAAGAGTACTTTGAAATCTATGAAATGAAATATCTCATTGAACTCGATGGATTCAGAGACACCTAAAATAATGTATGTAGATATGATTCCGATAAGCGCGAGAACAGCTTTATCTACTTTTTCTAGAGATGCAAGCACTATGATGGTTACGAACAATAGCACTATTGCCGCACTAATGACATCCATTAACTTCACCAGTATTACTATGGAGCGTTCGTGTTTAGTTACATGAGATAATATTAAATTTTAATTTCTTTGAATTAAAATACTTCACATTAATAATTAAGCTAGATAAAAGTTATAAAGAAAAAAACAATAGTTTGTTTAAAGATCTAAGGGTGTTCTCTAAATGTCTTTGCCGACAGATAGATTGTATCAAAGAATAAAATTCTATCTAAGCCTTCTGAAAAAGAAAATAATTTACGAAGATGAGAAAAAATTCATAATCACAGTGGAGGAGAGAGTGAATAATGAGCCATTAGTAGTCACAGTACTTTATTTGCCTCCAGTATGGATACATATCAGAGCTAAGCTTATTGATGGTTCCGAAATGGAGAAGCTTGGAGGCAGCAGATACATAATTTATAGAGAGTTATTGAAGTTGAGTTTCAGAAGCGCAGAGTTCAAGTTCGCTATGGATGATCAATTCAATATATATATCACAGAGGATATCCATATCGCAGCTTTAACATTTGATGTTTTTGAAGAAGAGTACAATGCGATACCAGCAGCCTATAAAACCTTCCATGAGACGATTTATCCAGATATGAAGGCATTAGCAGAATCTGAGAAAATAGATCTCACTTAAGAGAGGTGAAAATAAATGTTCGGTGCGCTCGCTTTTGAGAAGGTTGGCAGGTATCTCGCTTTATTAGGTAAAAAGCTAGATATCGATAAGGAAAAGGGCATAATAAAAGTTCATGAGAAAGTGGATAATGAAGAAACAGTAGTTGAAATTCGTTTCACCAGAAACTGGGTAATCACTTACGTAAAGTTAGGTTCAATAAAAGAGCTACCTAACGATACTAAAATTAAGGTTCTAGAGAAATTATTGCTTTTAAACAGGAATTATGCGGAGGTCTGCTTTGGTATAGATGAGGAATATAATGTCTATTGCGAGGAGGATACATTGGTAGATGCATTAACTCTAGATGTATTCCTGGAAGAATATAATGCTGTTCTAATTGCTTTTGAGCTCTGGGAAAAAGAGATCATGCCAATAATAAAGAAGAGCTAGGTTATAGCTATGCGTATATGTGTTTATTACCATGACAATGATATCAAAGTTGGTTTGGTTAGAGATAATAAAGTAATAGATATTGCTTTAGCCTATAAATCACTCCTGATTAATAAGGGGTATTCAGAAGAGGAAGCTGAGGAGACAGTTGACTCATTAATACTTTATCCAGAAAACATAGCGTTAACGTGGAATGTTCTACAGCACCTAGTAGATGAATTAAAAGATTACTTACATAAGATTTCTCCGGAAATAGCATTACCAATAAGTGAAGTAAAATTATTGCCTCCACTGCCTCAACCACAGAAAATTATTGGTATTGCTTTAAACTACGAGGATTTAGCCGCTCAGATGAATAGGAAGATAAGTGATACACCAATGTTTTTCTTTAAAGCTCCAAGCGCTATAATTGGACCTTACGAGCCTATAGAGATTCCAAGTGACTTGGAGAAGGTAGATTATGAAGCTGAATTAGTCGTGGTTATAAAGGATATAACTAGGAATATAGCTCCCGAAGAGGCTTGGAATTACATTCTCGGATACACGATTGGTAATGATGTTACCTCTAGGGAGATTCAGTACGGGGGAGGTAGAACACTTCATTCATGGTCTAAATCACTAGATACATTTGCTCCAATCGGTCCATGGATCGTGACGAGTGATGAGATAGATAATCCACAGAACTTATTTATTAAACTATGGATAAATGACGAGCTTTACCAAGATTCCAATACCAGGAATATGCATAGAAAGATCAATGAGATAATAGCTGAAGCATCTAAATACGTTACCTTGTATCCTGGCGATCTAATATTTACTGGCACTCCAGCTGGTACAGGTTTCGCTCTGAATCCCCCAAGATTCCTTAAAGATGGAGATATAGTTAAGATAGAGATTGAGAAGATAGGTACGCTGATTAATCCAGTAAAGAAAATAATGCCTAGATAGGCTCTATAACTATTTTTCTCCTACCTTTCTCCTCGATAACGCTAACTAAAACTTTTTCACCAAGTGGAATAGCCTTTAATTCTTCCTTCCCAATGTAAATTGCTTTCCCAGCACCTAGTCGAGACACCTTCCTAACATTAGAAACTATGACTCCAGACTCCCCACTTAGTAATTCATTAGCGAATCTAACCGCTAATTTAAGAGCAATTTTTTTCCTTAACATGCCATCAAATGTGTATAATCTACCTACAGCATCTAATTTCTCCTTTAAATTCCTAATAATTTCCCTCAATTCACTTAATTTCTTGCCTTCTAAATTAAGGGTTAGTATTGAGAATCGCTTTTCAGAATCAATCATATTAATTGAATCAATTAAGCTGATAACACTACCAAACTTATGTATTAGCTCTATCTCGTTCTTGGGAACATCTATTAAGCTAATGCCCAAGGCATCAACGAGTGTTTTTAGTTCCTTAATGATTTCTGAAAGATTAATGGGTATGAGTGAATCACCATACTTATTGGGTGCGAAAGCAAAGATATCACCATTTGTCATGGTTAAAACAGGTAAATCTACGTGATCCCTACCAATATTAGAGATAATCCAGTTGTCTTCACGCAATATAGCTATTATGTTTCCTCTCCAACCAGTTTTTAAGCACTCATTATACTTGCTCGAAAGAATAGTGATAGTTTCTCCAAGTAAATTGAATTGAAGTTCACCGAGAATAAGCCAAGCCTTTCTAGGAAAGCTAGTAATGAACTCCCTAAAGAACTCTTCGATAAATCCCAAAACATCACTAACATCGCTTCTACCAGCTTTCATGAAGAAAACTTTAAGCGAATTATCTCTGACTTCATACTTGATTAATTGTGATGTCCCAAATACTTTTCTAGCTATTAACTCAATGGTTTCATCATCAACTCTAGAAATCAAGTTTAATACAGTTATATTATCCCCAGATAAATCAAAGATCAAATCATATCCAGCTGAGCTAGGACCCATATGAATCCTATACTTATTCTCGCTAATTACTTCGCAGTTACCAAAAAACTTCTCTAATTCAGATTTAACACTATTAGTCATTTCCAAAGCACTCATAAAACTTTCTATTAAGATACTGTCTCATTATGTATTACAAATTTCGCTTCTTATTTAAACTATATTTAAAAAATTTAAATATAAAATAAAATATTATTGTTGGAATATGTTTAATAGATATAATATATTTAGTTTAACTATGTTTAACAATGATATAAATTGGTGCTAGTAGTGCCAAAGGAAAAAGTGCTTCGAGGGATACTTAGTGGTAAAGTGAATGAGTTACTTAGTGATATCGAAGGAGACTTACTAATATTTGGTAAGGCTAGGGATCATGTTTTGCGTGGTTTATTTAATATTCTTGATGAATTATTTCTTGATGGTTATGATATCTCCAAATATCTAGCGAAGCTAAGGGAGTTATCTGCGAGCATAATTTTGGCTAAGGATAAAATAAGATTCTTAACGAGATTGCTGATAGCTTATAATAAGATTGGTCATGATGATGTTGCGAGAGAGCTTTTAGATGAGGTCTTAACTTACTTGCAGGATATAGTTGATAGTAAGGAGAAACTGGAGATATATCTCACAGTTATTAAGTCAGCTAGTATGCTTTCTGAATCCAATATTGTAAACAAGTTGATGGATGATCTGCTTAAATATTCCGATTCGCTACCTCTTATCAATAAGATTTATGTTCTTGCGAAATTGGGTGAGATTGTTTCTTATTATGATGCGGGTAAGGGGGATGCATTAATAAATTATGGGAGAGATCTGATAGATAAATTAGATTACTCGTACGAGAAAGCTAGCGCTCTTATTCATGTTGCTAGATCCCTGCTAAGTGTTAGTAGGGATAAAGAAAATGTTAGGGTTGCTAGAAACTGGTTGAGTGAAGCTTTTAGATTAATTGAATCGTTGGATGAATCAGAATACATTACGTTTATAGCTCGGTTTATAGGGGATATATCCATTATAAGTAAAAGCAAGGCAATTCAATTAATCTCCGAGGTAATTAATTTAACGAGACCTAATGAATTCGGCTTTGAAACCTTATTATTAATGTTGAGAAGCTTGTATGAATCGAAAATGGAGGATTTAGCGGATAGAGTTAGGAAGATATTTCTCTACAGATTGGATCGAGCGCAATCATTTAGTATTGATAAGAAAATTATTTATCTTGCTAAATTAGCTAATTGTGATTCTATAGTTGATTCTTACCTAGCGAAGTATGTTGGTAAAATTGTTTTTAAATTGTTGTCTAATAGAATGTCGAAGCCCAAGAGTATTGACACTGCTTTGATACTGGAAGCTATCAAGCATTACTCGTATCTAGATCTATATAATGCTCATATCTTTTTCACTATAATAATAAAACCGCTTTTAAGAAGTGCTAATTCGCCAGAGCAATTATCTAGGGTTCTTGACATTTATTATGAGTATAAATTCATTTTTCCCAAGATAATACTGAAAGATTCAGTTGAACTATTCAATAATATTATTATCAAGGAGAAGAGTGAACTTGTAGAGTTTATCCCGACTATCCTGGGAATAATAATAAGCATAGATAATAATTATGAGCAATATGTTAGGCGAGCAGTAGGCTTTCTAAATGCCCTAAAGGAACCTGAGAAGAAAGCTCTATTATTAGCGATGGTGGCTAGGAACCTATATAAAAGAAATCCGGTATGGGCGAACGAGCTAATAGATTTCTGTATCGAGGAGTTATCATATTTAGAATTTTCAGAAATGATAAGAATGATGATAAGGGTATCAGATATAATTCATGAAACAAATAAACAGAAGGCTAAAGAGCTACTTAAATCAGCTATAAGGATTCTTGAGGAGAAACCAGATATAGAGGATGCACCAGAATTAATCTTTATTATATCTAGAAAAATGAGGACGAATTTTGGAGATAATGGCTGGGCTAGACAGCTAGAGCTACTAGCTAATGAATGGAGAGCTAAGAGAGATAGATCTCTTAGACATCACTAGAGGAGAAAATCTCCATCAATGTCTTCCTCATATAGAAAGCCACTTTAGCGCCTTCCTCACCAAGTTCGCATGCACATGCACCGCATCGAGGACACTTATACCATCCACATCGAGGACAAATCTCCGCCTCATCTACGCTAAATTTATACCCACATTTAAAACAGTAAACAGTTGGTTTAGCATAGTACCTCAAAGCATTCTCAACAATTTTTGAGAGGGATACGCCTGATTTTTTCGCTTTTTCTTTAGCAGCATCAATAATTTCCCCCTCTATGGTGAGGGTGAGCTTTCTCTTAGTCATAATATCACCCAGAAAAATTCAAATAGTTTTTTGAAGTAGATAAATGTATTCCAAAACACGTATAAATACGTATAATACAAAGGTGAAAAATCGATGAGCGAAAAGAATACAGACATAACAATAGGTATAGTTAAAGCATCGATAATTGCTGCTGGATATGCTGCCGTAACAATTCTAATCGCGCCAATCGCTTATGGTCCAGTGCAAGTAAGATTAAGTGATGTGCTGATGCCAATACCCTTCTTACCATACTTTGGTTGGAGTGGAGTTATTGGATTAGCATTAGGTACACTTATCGCGAATTTAGTATCTCCTTATGGAATATGGGATGTCGTACTTGGGACGATAGCTAATTTACTTGGGGGAATTGGGTCTTATTATGCGAGGAGAATAAGCACTGGTCTTTTAGGAAAATTAATAGCTGTAGTAATTCCTATCGCTGTAGTAACTATTTTAATAGGCTATATCTTACTGGCCCTAATATACGAGATACCAGTATTCATCGCGGTTATTGGGGTGTTAGTGGGGGAAGTAATTAGCGTTGGTATTGGAGGATTCATGCTGATTACTCTACTTGAGAAGAGATTAATGGAGCAGTAGTTAAGATGTATCAAGTAGATATAAGGAATCTAAGAGTTAAGCTAAACGGCAAGGACATCCTGAAAGATATTAACATCTCTTTTCAATCTCCTTCTCTCTACTTTATTTTAGGGCGAAACGGGAGCGGTAAATCTACCTTACTAAGAGCTATAGCTAACTTAATACCGTTTGATGGAGAGATAGTAATAAATGATAGAGATATTAGGGATTATGAGAGGAAAGAGTTATCACGATTAATAGGTTACGTATGGCAAAATCCTCTTTACGGTTTTTTTGAAGAAACTGTGGAAAGAGAAATAAAGTTCATTTTACGGAATCTCGGGTTAAAAGATAGTGCGTTCCAGAAGATTGTTGATTTCTTTAATATAAGTCACCTATTACATAGGTCCCCGTTCACGCTTAGTGGGGGTGAAGCTAAGAGGGTTTCTATATCGAGTGTTATTGTGGCTGATCAACCAATTTTACTGTTTGATGAGCCCGAGTCTGAGATGGATCTGGACGGATTGGAAAGGATTATTGATTACATGAAATCTAACGCTTCAAAGAAACTATTGATCGTAGCTACTCATAATCCACTAATAGCGTATAAGGTAAGGAATTCTGTGAGAGAGATATACTTGTTGAGCTCTGGTAGAGTAGTGAGGAAAATAAGTCCTTCGCAACTAGAAGATAGCGAATTACTAGAATCAATTGGCATAGTCCCTATTGATTGGTGGTATAAATGACATTGCTTAAATTTATTGAATTGCAAAGAAAAACTACATTTCTAAACAAGATGCCAGTTTCAATTAAATTTATACTATTAATGTATACACTCGTATCAATATTCCTACCTTTTCCGCGTCCACTTATTGAGTTATCATTGTTGACTCTCCTAATC
>JALWRR010000091.1:0-13290 GCA_026993975.1 Promethearchaeati archaeon
GTAATGCACTTGGCTCAAGTGGTGACTGTTCAAATGAATTATCCGTAATATAATTTATTGATTTATTTATTTTAAATTTTTGAAATAAAATGTTAGGAATTTTTGCAAAAAAATAAATATATGATGCATATGGATTTATCAAACAATTATTTTAATAAAGATCAAAGCAAAAAAATAGCTGAAGCTCTTGAATTTAATAAAACAATGTATGGATTTCATTTTTCTGGGAATGTTGGATATGTTGATAGTAGAATGTTTTTAGTAATATTACAATTATATTAGTAATTAGATTCATCTAATTTATAAAATTTACTGACAAGCTTAATCCAAAAATCCATATTAATTGATTTATTAGCTTAAGGATTATAACTCGTTCATCTTTAGAAAATTTATTTCTCTTATTTTTGCGTAAATATCGTCATAACTGACCAGAAGTATTCCTTCCTCGTACGCAACTCCAGCATGTAATGCGTCGTAATAGGTTAGGGAACTATATTTCGTTCTAAGTAGGTCCGCAGCCATTATGTGCTCGGGTCTTACTGGTATTATACTTATGTTATTTTCATTCAGTGCGTTTATTATGATTAATAGTGCTTCGTAAACTTTATCGCTAGTTAATCCGTGGGAGTATAAGACTGCTCTAAACTCCATTAATGCTGTTCCAGCTAGTCTACACGATATTTCTCCTTTATTGTGCTTATTTATTATTTTCTTGACATAGCTATGTAATTTATCTTCTGGATTTAATCCGAATAGGAAATCTGTCTCAACTAGGATCTCTTTGCTTGTTCTAGTACCCATTTCTCCGCACTCCTCTTAGTTTTCCTACCCCATTTAATGTCCTTTAAAATCTCTGATAATCTTTGTAAGCTTAGACTCACTGGTTTTATTAGCAATCCCTCTTCTGACTCGATTATCAATAATTTTTCTCCAGGCTTAATATTATACTTTTTTCTAAGCTTCTTATTCAATAGTATTCTCCCACGATTATCAACTTCAACAATGTTCATTATAAATCACCCACTATATACATAAATGTGGGAAAAATAAGAAAAATGTTACTGATCTTTAATAAGTATGATTACTTAAATAGTTGATCTCTTGGATCTAAAAGTTAGGTTGCTTGAAGATAGTGAGTTGAAGTGACTAGAATAATAGGTATTTGGGGTAAAGGTGGTGTCGGGAAATCTACCTGCGCTTCATCACTCGCTTATTATCTCTCTAGAGATGGGTACAGGGTTCTCTTGCTAACAACAGATTTCGTGCCAACCATTTCTAGGATATTTAGGGTTCATGGTAAAGGGCTTGTTAATGTTCCTGGTAATGCGAATTTATTTATCTATGAGTTATCTCCAGATGAAGTTATTGATTTATGGAAGCAGAGATTTGGTGATGAGGTATATCAAGTTATCTCATCGTTTCTACCTATTGATAGAGAGATCATTGATTACATTGCTGGAGCTCCGGGAATAGCTGATGAATTCATGCTTTACGTCTTATACGAATTATACAGAAAGAAGAAGTATGACTACATAATATGGGATCTCCCAGCAGCAGGAGACGCTTTAAAGCTACTCTGGATTGAGAGAGAATTTTATACGCATTTAGGCGAAGCTGCAAAGATGTACCTTAAGTTAAAGGGATTCTTACAGAAATTAAAAAGAAATAGTTCTAAATCACCCTTAGATCTAATTAATGAATGGAGAGAGCTAGCTGACCACATCTTCACTCTGCTTAAAAGCAATGATCATAGAGCTCTAGTAATCACAACCCCCGATGATTTAAGCGTGGAGGTTACCAGGAAAATAATCAATGAATTAGAGAGCTTCGATATAAGTATAGATGGGTTAATTGTTAATATGGTTTGGCCAGATTCATCTGAGGTAGCGAAATTATTCAATGAGAGATTAAAAATGCAGGAAATGAACCTAAGCAAGATAAAGGAGATGGCTAGTAAACTGAGTAAGGATTATAGAATCATTCCTTTACTAAATTTCCGAGAGCTCGGAACCAATGTACTCGAGATGATTGGTAGAGAAATAGCGCCATTTGTCTACTAATTTTAAATCACATAGTATGAGCTTTCCCTTATCTCCTAAATATTTAAACTTCTTTTACTTAATTGCTTGATTTTAGCGCATATTGATTATTTCTTTCTAAATTTTTTATTAGAAAATAAGTGGTGATAGCGAAGAAAAATGATAGGCCCGCCAAGTAACCAGGAATATAATATAGGAATAAACCATCTGGGATAGGGATCTCTATGAAATATAAATTAAGAACTTTAAAGTAGGGTGATAGCGGATGAATAATAAAAGGATAAATTGAAAACTCAATAATATTAATAATGAATATAAAGATTGAAAGGGAAACAAAAGCTGGAGAAATGATTCTATCATGAAATATATGAAATATTTCAATACTCGTTTTTGATAATCTCTTGAGATCCCTTAAAAAGCCGTATGTATTAATTAAATATAGAAATAATCCATAAAGAAAAATGTCTATGAGAGCTAAAGCTATTGTTTCTGGATCACTAATACTTATACGATAAAGGAAGTCTATGAACAATATTATTAATGGCATACACACAACGAAATCAAAGAAAATCATAGCGAATAGAAGCTTGCTTCTCGCACTTCTAAACAATTTAAGCAGCAAAATTGAAAACATGATCGCTAATATGGCAGAGAACACGCCAAAGATAAAAGCTATTGGCCTTAGTTGTAAAAATAGGTTATAATCATAGTGACCGAAAAATTGTTTAATAAATACCTTATCTCCTAGGAAAGCTTCATAACCAATCTCATTATTAAATGTGACTTCAATATATGCGTTATAAGCATTCCAAAGCGGGAAAAGAAGAGAAATAAGAGTTGAAATAATAAATAACTTAAACGCGGATCTTAATTCAAGATAAATCCTATATTCCTCCGATTCCAAGTTCTCTCCCTCCGTAATAAAGAGGATAGAGGTATGCCCCATTATCGTAACCAAACCACTCTCCCCTATACCATTGCATTCTGCCTAATTTTAGATCAATTTTTAGGTAGAATTCACCATCACCCTCCCAATCTTTTATACATAACCAAGATGCTCCTTTCTCATCTTTGATCATAGAACCCGTATATATTGAAAGTAACATTCCTAACGCGCTAGCAAGAAAACCTGCAACTAGTGAACTATGAATTGGTGAAACAATAACTGCTAAAATTGTTAAGGCTGAAGCTGAAATTGATAATGCTGCTATCATATAATTTGTTTCATCTCTTGAGAAATGCTCTACAGCGAAATCATCACCCCTAATCACTGCTTTTTCATCTACTCCAATTTCATAATAATGATAAGGATCTACCATCTTATATGTGTTCGGATGCGTGTACGCTACTGATAGATCATAAGTTTGCCATTCAGCCCAATAAACCCACCAGATCCCCCGAACGTAATATGCATGGCCACTCCCTGGATCTCCTGGGTCCCACGCTAAGAGCCATAGATAATATTTCCAGGGCTCAATGATTTTACCTATCATTATTCTGACTAGTGATTTCATAATGTTTTCAGCCCCATATATGTTTCCTGATCTATACTTTATCATTCCAGCTATAATATATGCTGCTTCATCAACATCTACTAGCCCTTTGAACCCAAAAATGAATTTTTCTGGGTAAAAATGTTTAATTAATTTAACCGCTCTGTATGAGTAGCATGATGCTATGAAAATTGATTTCGCTGTTGTTTTTAATTCTCTGGCGAACCTTTCCCATGTAACTATTTTTGATCCTATCTCTATGCCATTTGGATCCCCATGACTAACTAATATAACTTGGCCTCGAATCCTTAATAGAGTAAAACGTGTGTAAAAATCATATCCGATTATCATCATTGCGTTTCTTGTTAATTCACTTATCTTACTAGCTGTGTACAAAGTCGCTTTATTGTTACTTAGTACAACAATTACATTTGAGTTAATCGGAGAAGAATATGCTTCTATAAATGAGAGAGATAGAATCAAAAAAAACAAGAAGATTTTCTTATGCATATAGACCGCCAATTAATGATATATAATTCATTACTAATATGTAATTTTACAATATAAACTTTACTCTAAATATATTTGTAATAGATAATGGCTTGATAAGGCTTCAGGCACCAAACATTATACATTTAGAGAAACTTAAGATACATGACTTTTCTCGAAGAATTTTCTCAAGCTTGCTATTAATTCCTTTATATTACTATATATTGGGATCTTTATGGGTATACTCGTTATCCTGTCATCAATTATAATAACCGCTCCCTTCTTCTTTCTTCCTACTCTTCCCGCAGTTTGGATTAATCTTGAGAGCATCTCGCTTGTTTCCATTGTGGTTAATAATGTTCTCGCATCGATTTTATAGTATTTTGTATATAGGTTTATGATTCCTAGATATTCTTTATCCCTTCTCGGATATGGTAATCCAGCAATAATTACTAGTTCTGGTTCTTTTTGGCCTATACTTATATCTACTCCTTCAGATATTTTTGACCCCATAACAGAGATTACATGTTCCGATTCGATTTGATATAGGTCAGTTTCGTCTAGAACAACAGTCCATCTAAGTTCTCTATATAGGTTACTAGCAAACTCCTTACTAGGTACAAAAACAAGTGTGGTTTTATTTAGTTTATTGACTATTTCCTGTATTACTTTCGCATACATCCTGAAAGTCTTTTCGCTTCTTTCCTTGTATCTTGATGTTAATCCTATTTTTAGAATTACATGTATCTTTGTTTTAGTATTCCTTAAGAAGCCCGGAATAATCTTTATTTCAGCCTTAATATTCCTAGCAAATAATTTTTTATACATGTTTATTGGGTATAATGTGCTTGAGATTACGAATATTTTCCTGGCAGCTCTCATCCTCTCCCTTATTAATTCATCTGGTGGAAGAACCTTTATGTACTCATGATTTATCCTGATTACTTCTCCAGGACTGCTTGTAAAGCTCCATACTCTAGATATCTTCATAGCCTTATGCCTATCTCCTCTTCGCCATAAATTAATGATCATGTTCTGTATCTCGTTATCATTCAGATCCCTGAGTGATCCCTTTAACTCTCTAGCGTTAATCCTAGCTGTTATTGGTTTCAACAAGTTATGTGCCTCATCAATTATTAGTATGTCTCTCTCACCTAACCGCTCAAATAATTCATCATTAATTAAATATGGATGAGTTACAATAATGGTTTGGTGCTCACTAGCAGCTAATTGCAAAGCAAAATAAGGGCATAAATGCATGTCTCTAGCCTGAATAAAATACTCTCTGATAGAGCTGAATTGCTGATTCTGAATCAAATCTCTGAATTCATCATTAATCTTATGGTTAAGAAACTCGCAGTCAATGATTCTGCACCACCATTTTATAACCGCATTATTCTCTGGTGGAAATCTGCATAGAGCTTCTTTACCAGTCATCGGTATCATAGTGGGTAGTTCTTTGGCCCTATCACCCAACCTAGATCTTATCTCACGAGCTATCCTTAAAGCTTGATTAATCTCGCTTCTAGTTCTTACAAAAATCGCTACTCTATCTCCTTCACTAGCCCTATACAATGCATAAGCTACGGATAAATAGGTCTTACCAGCACCAGCCCTAGCCCTAATAAATGTAATCTCTGCATCAGTTTCAAAAGCTTTCATTAATTCTTTATCCACGTTCTCTTGAACCACTTCCAGGATTTCCTCATACCTCGATTCACACACCTCCCTTCTTCTTTACTTGAATCATCCTAATAATAATTGGTACTGAGAGAGAAAGAATAGCTACTATCTCAATTAGTGGTGATTTATGATTACTAGTGTTCGCTGGCGTGTTTTCTTGATTTATCTTGGTAAGTGTAATGGTTGAGTTACTTAGGATGCTAAAAAGGCCCGTGCTAAGCTTATATATCTCCACAGTAATCGAGTTACTCTTAGCTAATAGAACCCTTAAGCTTAATTTAACTGGATTTCTTTCAAAAAGTGCTTCAGACGACTCATTATTTATACTTATGGTTATCTTTACGTAGCTATTCGTATTACTGTTATTACAGTAGAGGGTTATTGATACATTATAGATCCCAGCATCACTAATATTAAATGTTGTTTCATTCCTGATTATACCTACCCCATGAATCGTTATGTCTCCTCCAAATATCTCCCCAAAGGTTAAAGTCACTTTCCCTTGATTACTCATCGGTACTAGGATCAATAAGAGAATTAAGAATAATGCGTATCTACCCATTCTCGACCCTTTCTACAGCTTTGAAGAGAGGTATAAACTTCTCTTTCATAACTACCCTTTTCTTCTCGAACCAGCCAAATCTATACAGTAAATAATCCCCCTCATTTCTCTTAATTATCTTCGCATCAAATCTATTTGTTGAGCAATCATTAGATAGAATAATGAATTCCTTTCTCATAGATAGAAGCTCCATGATTTCTTTGTCTAGATGATTAATAGATAGAATTATTATTCTCTTATCGGATAGTATCCCAGCTAGTAAAGTTATCCACAATACTATCCTGGGGACATCAACCAGATCTATGAAAACGTTTTTTCCACTAAATTCTCCCGATTCATCGATCAGAACCGTTCTCCATTTGAATAGATCTTTTATACTCGCTATTTCCTTAGAGTATAATGGTAACTCCTCGTCAGCCCCCAGATCCTCTTTCTTAAGTAGGAAATCAAGCACATCTGCAACGTATCTCTCACCAATCGTTTTTCTAGCGATCAACCTAGCGAAATCCTCTATTTTACCCCTAGAGAACGATGCTAAAGGTATGCCTTCAATCTCAATAAAACCCATCTTATCAAGCTCATCACTTAGATTTATTGCATCAATCCATAATGCATCATTCTTGATTAAACCTAAGTATCCCGCGATTAAGTAATCATTAGTACATATTCTACCTAGAGGAACCGTAATCACGTAGTTTCCATCAATACTTGTGCCTAAAGGAATCTCCTCAGTTCCCTCTTCTCTAACTATATCCCAAATAATAATTGGCGAGACAAACGCTCTTAGCTCCTTATTACTCAATTTAACTCCATGCTTCTTCAGGATCTTCATGAGTTCTTTTGGGATGTCAGCTCTAATTGATACCTCTATAACCTCTCTGTCATTAATCATCTTCCTATCATATGTCTTAATGATTAATTCAACACCCATCTCTCTAATAGCTCTCAGGATTCTCCTCTGGAACTTTCCTGATAATGATCTCGGATCTATGTACTTAGTCAATTAACTCATCCTCATCAAAAACAATATCTAGTTTTGAAGTTGTTGGAGGAGGTACAAAGATGAGAGATATAGTTATTATTGCATAGTACAGGAAGAGAGCGAGAATAGTGATCTGAATCCCGAATGCGAGATAAACTAGAGCCCCAGCAATTAATCCCCAAGCATAGTAAAGGAAAATGCTAGAATCCCTAGTCACAAAATTATGGAAAACAAATGCTAGATCCGCTTTATCAGGTAAACCAGTTATCACCAGCGAGATAACTAACCACGCAAATAGGAATGCTAGAAAAATATCTTCTAGATTAATCATTATTATGGATAGTATGTAAGCAAGCGCTAGATTTAGCGCTATAGGCAAGAGAAATACTATGATGGCTCTCCCTATCCTTCCTTCTGGGAAGTACATGTAAACTTGGGAGGCAGATTTTGGCGTGAGAAACTTATATATTGTTACATGCCTAACATCCGCTCCCAATAATTGAGCTATAGCTAATTGCTCAGCTTTCTTCAGGAATTTACCGGGAAATAGAATCAGTGTGATGAGTTTACCTAGACCACCCCACACCTCTTCTAGTAGTAGATAAATCATCCAGAGAAATAATAATAAGGCGATATTCCTAGCTAAACCATTAGTCAGACCAATAATTATGCTTGATAGCGTCATTAATAATCACTCAAAAAACATTAATCTGAATCATTTACTGGATTCTCCCTTAACATCAGTTATTCCAGCTTCAGTTATAGCAATCTTAGTATCTGCTGGTGGAAGCCAGCTACTATCAATGATTCTCACCTTCCTAATATTCTCGCTACTCCTGCTTAGTAATAATCTAGTATCAACGTTATGAGCTAATACATGGCCGCCAACCGGCTCATATTTCCTACCGAACATTACATCAGGAACAGCTACAACTTGATTAGTTACTAGAACAATTATGTTATACATTAACGCTAACCTCCGAAGCTTCTCGACCATTGATATTATTACCCTCTGCCTATCATATAGCTGGCCTCTTCCAGTAAAATCTACTCTAGGAAGCTTTGTTAATGAATCAACAATTATTAACTTGACATTCAACTCCTTAACGATTTGAACTAGCTTCTCTATAGCTTTTAGTTGATGATAAGTATTCTTTGGTCTAGCGACCCATATCTTATCTTCTGTTTTCTTTGGATCAATATTAAAGCGCTTAAAGATAGGCATCATCCTTCTCAATGTAAATGTATTCTCCGTATCAATCACAGCTACACCGATATCATCATCACTATTCAAACCTCCCTCTTCAGGAGGAAGAAACACGGATCCTATCGCGGTATAACATGTTTGTGATTTACCTGTAGCGTACTCTCCAGCTAACTCAGTAACCTCACCACTAGCCCAACCACCATTAAGTATCTTATCTAGAGATCTAGATCCAGTATGCAGAAACACCTTGTTTTTCTCTTCTTCCTCAAGCTCAGATATCTTAACGAAACCATACTCTATCTTATTGAATTTCTCTAGGATGGATAATGCTTCCTCATATATCTTGTTAGCTGTTTCCTCAGTCATTTTTAGCATTTCAGCTAGTCTTATAGGATGAAACAACATTAAATCCTTCAGGAAGTATATTCCAGCGGACTTAAGCTTCTTCTTCGTTCTCTCACTCACAGAAGTCAAATCATTTATCGTAGGTTCACTCTTACTCATGGGAAGAAACCTTCGCAATTTTAGAGAAACTAGATATAGTAATATTAAGGATATTTAATAAAAGTTTTAGGAGAAATAATGAGCTCTAAAAATAATTACCGAAAGAAAGATCAATATAGTGTGTAGTTTATTAGTAAGTCGATTGATTGATTAAACCTCCCAATGAAATCCCTGAAATTATTCATATCGAATACATAATTACTCTCTTCCCTATGAATAATATTAAGCCTCTCAGCATCATCAAGCCATCTATTCAAAGCTGGACCAGATATATTTAGCCTCTCTAAGTCACTTATATTAAACCTAGTGTTAAGTAATTGCCTTAAATTCTCTTTCAAAGGCATAATTATTGCTAAAGCTTCCCGAATAGTATTGAAGGCCTCCTCTAAACTTATTTCTCCTAGAACTCTCTCAACCCTTATTCCCGCGAAATCAATGATATTATTCCTAAGGAAATCTAAGTGATCAACAATAACTCTTTTATTTAACTGGTACAGAAATACTCCATGAGCAGATTTAGTTTTCTCTATCATTCCCATCTCTAAAGCATTATTTACCCACTCCCTCACAGTATCCATTGTTAAACCTAACTCTACAACGAGCTCCCGTGGTGAGAACATTTTCCTAGTTAATACGAATCTAAATATTCCCCCAAAACCAAGGAGAGTCATCACTAACTTATCGATATCAATCTCTCCCGAAACTCGCTTTGACTCTTCTTCCTCTAATTTACTTAATTTTCTAGCGATCTTAAGATGATTAAGACTTATTATATCAGCTCTAGAAGCTCTTTCAAGGACTCTCCTCTCTAGTAAATCATCTCTAGAAGCAAGCGAGTGAATAATTAAAACCAAAGCAACAATACCCAGGATCAAGAAGAGCAATACATAATCAAGCAAGCAATAACCCTCTATAACCCATCTTAAAAATAAGAAAACAAAAGAATGTATAAGATTTTCGAAACAAGGATATTTAAATATATGGGCCGCCACCAGGAGGAGTTGGGGGATTCGATTCAATGTCTATAGCCATGAAATATACCCCGTGAACCGATACATACCTCCCGTAAGCATGAATCCTATATCCATTAGATCCCCAAATAGTCCATATCTCTGTACTAGTAACCCCAATAACTATTTTTGCCGTGGGTAATAATGAAGAAGGAAAACCATATTTAGATAAAATAGCCGATAATGCATCATAAACTTGGACGGATATAGGTATATCTAGAATCTTAGTGCTACTAGTGTAGAGATCAATATTGTAAATTTTGATAGCAAAATCAATGAGCTCAAAACCTTTACCAGTACCGCTCTTCAAAAGATCATCACTATAGGACCCCCAAGCTGGATCCTCACCCTTTAAGGTTGAAAGACTATTGATATCAAAATCATATGCCCATAATCTCAATTCACGATACATTAAATGTAAGTTACCATCCTCATCCTGCCAATAGTACCCAATGATTTCAAATCTAGTTGTCATGATCATTGATATCCATCCAGTGCTAGATAAATCAGCATTAGCTGTCACTCCTTTGCTTATATCGTGGGTATAAGTGTAAATTGGATCACTTATGCTTGTATAATCGCTATAAGTATAACCTACCAGAAGTCTTGCTCTAGTTTTCTCACCCTTCATCATAACATAATCTATTGTAGCCATCGTATTAGAATCCGTTTTAACATATGCTATATTCGTCCTTCCTCTATGCTCGTAAGTCTTCTCAACTATTGGCGTGTATGATGCTAGTCCTACTCCTTCACTAGCTTCCTTATGCTTGTTAATTTGATTCTTTATTTCTATAGCATTGCTTACAATTAGTGTTCTCTTAACTATACCTGGGTTACCCTGCTTAATATCAAGCATTATGACTTTCGTGGCCACAGTACTATTCCCACTATCATAAATATCCACTATTAAACCTACTCCCTCTCGCTTCCCACTCTTATACCTATCTAACCATATACCCAGTAATTTCTTCCAGCTTGTTTTGAATTTAACTAATCCTTTAGCATCGCTTTTTGAGATCGCAACTACATGCGAGGGTTCCCCAGGATACCACATCCAGACCGTGACGAAAACATCTCTAATCGGTTCACCTTTCTTATCAATTATATAAATCTCAAAAGTACATTCATCAGAATTAATTGACCATATTACTATAAAGGTGGAGGTTATCAAAATTATCGTTGCTAGAACTAGAGCAAACTTCTTTCTTGATAAGATAGATAGGTTAAATGGCTGCATCAACAAGAATGCCACCTATTTTATGACATTTCTATTTAGATAATACTAGTACCTTATATTTATTTTAAAGTCATTTTTCAATTTATTTTTTCCTCATCGACTAACTATGCTTAGAGAGTAATAAAAAAGACAGAATTAATCACTTATTAGTTAATGGGATACTCTGCTTGTTGAAAAATTTCACAATAAAAAATAAGGTTAAACTCACGATGCATAAAAATGAGGAAATATGATTTCTTAATCCTCGAAATCCATTGCGTTATATATCTCTTTTGGTAGTTTTGGACAGTTCTTATCGAGCCAATACTTGCTTTCCTCTATTTGCGCTTTTAGCAGTCTCTTGAATTCCTCCATTGATAGGTATGATGTTGGATCTAACTGTTTTAATCTATTTTGTGGGATTCCAGGAACTTCCTTTGGAACTAATACTTTCTCACCCCATACTGGGTGGGGCTTATACTTAACAGCTCCTCTAACAGCTTGAAGCAAGAAGAATTCTGTCTCCTCTATAGTTGGTCTCTCACCTCCAACTGGTTTTGGAATACCATTAACCTCTACTAGTACGGGTTCTGGTGCCATGATTAATTTATCACCAAGCTTCTTCTCCACCCACCTGTATTGAGCTATTATTCTGCCAGTCGTGTTGAATAAGTAAACCTCTATTGGGTTACCTTCCTCCTTTCTCTTTTTTAGATAATTATAGAATCTCACTACGTGCTCAGTGCTTGTTACTCCCATTGTGAATGGTAACGCGTATCTCGCCACATATCTAACCTTACCTACAACCTCTTTTGCTTGAGCGGGATGACCAATAGTTCTACCATCTGCTAGTACTTTAGCTGCTAAAGCTATATCCTCTATCTTTACCCATGCGTAATCAGTAAAGTATCCTGGTGATAAGAAGATGGCTGTTGTTAATGGGCCGCTTGATTGAACATCCCCATCAAAGTATCCTGTATCTTCTAGATAAAGCACGCTCCTAGAATTCCTATTTGGTCTACCAAAGTACTGGAATAACTCTCCTTTAAAGCTTGGGTAACCTTTTTCATCAAACTCCGTATTCTCATGAAGAGCTCTAGAGCTCATTGCTCCATTCCACATAGCTACCTGCTCTGGCGTGAGATCCTCTGTTTTCGTCCAAGCACCTCTCTCTGATCCGATAACTGTATCCTCGAATATCCCAATAATATCATCGTTCTTAATTGTTTGATCCTTAACGTAGTCTAATGGATTAATCCCAAACTCCTTCATATATACTTTCGCGTTTTCTGGAGTAAAGACATATAATCCATGTGTTGACTTCCCAGTACCAGTTAGTCCCCATACAGCTAAGATAACACGTTTCCACTCTCCATCAACAGTCTTAACTGTGAACTCTCTCAAAGCTGCGTGCTCTCCAGTACCACCTCTCTTGTAAACATGGTAAATCCAATGCGTTAAAACTGCTTTTTTAACTTCTCCTTGATAAGAGCTAACAGTAATTATTGTGAAGTTAGCATTAGGGAACCTCATAACCATAAGCATCTTGTTAGTTCCAGGTATATTAGGATTACCTAGGTAGTGAGGTATCACGAATACTCTTACATCTGGTTCCTCATCTGGTGGAGCAGGAAAAACTAATTGACTCCATCTGTAAGCTAGATCAGGGAACTGTGGATCAACATAAATAGTTGCATGCATTTGAGCTTTTGTACCTGGTTTACCTACGTATCCATCAACCTTTATTAAGGGCCCTTGAGCAAGTATATGCTCTAGAACTCTCATCATTAATAATTTATGTTCGTACTGTAATTGATCATCACTATCTATCACAACAGTATTTGCAGCTGATCTAGACCATATATTTGATGCCCAGTTCCATGAACCATTCTTGTACTGTGTTCCATACAGCTTTGCTCTATCAAAGAGATCTTTAGGATTATCTAGGATTGGGGTTAATCCTGCTTGTTTCTTAATCTCCAAAATCCTAAAAAATGTCTCTAAGAATGTCTTAGTATCCAACTTATCTAAATCTGGTATGATCTTACCCATTAAATACACCTAATTCCTTCAAGAAAATGTATTTAAACTACTTGTATTCT
>JALWRR010000091.1:13300-19836 GCA_026993975.1 Promethearchaeati archaeon
AAATAGAAGTTAATTTTGATATTATTTAAATAATTTTTAGAATATATGAAAAAATTAACGCATTAGAGATCTATATTCCCATCTACTTAATTATAGTTCTACGTAACTCTTCTACGAACTTGTTTATATCTTCCTCATTGTTATATAGATGTGGTGAAACTCTCAGATTCCCAGCTCTTAAAGCGATATAAATCTTTCTCTCTCGCAACTTCTGATAAATCTCCTCTGCATTATTTATTTTAATACTAACTATGGGGGACATTAACTTGCCGTTTGGCATCGGTGAAGCAATTTCAGCGATATTATCTATGGATTCAGCTAGGATCTTAGCGAGTCTCATATTCTTATCATATATGTTTCTGATACCAATTTCATTTATTAGGCTTAAAGTATTATTCAATACCACGTAACCTATAAAGTTTTGAGAACCTAGATCAAACCTCCTAGCGCTAGGGTGAGGCTTATACTCCCTATAATCAAAGCGAAATGGTTCAGCGTCACCAAGCCAACCAGCGAATGGTGGATGAAGTTCCTCTAATACCTCGCTTCTAACGTAAAGGAAACCAGCTCCAGATAAACCCATTAACCATTTATGCCCTCCGCAACTCAAGAAATCTATCTTTGTTCTCTTTACATCGAGTGGTAAAGATCCAGTTCCCTGGATGCCGTCAACAATAAGATATGCTTCATGATCGTGAGCAAGCTTAGCTAGTTTCTCTAGATCGTGTACGTAACCGTTGGAGAATTCAACCCATGATACAGCTATAGCTATTGTTTTATCGTTAATAGCTTCTTCGTACTCTCTAATATCTATGAACCCCTCCCTATTCCTTATCACCTTAAGCTCTAAACCATATCGCTTTGAAATAACTTGCCAAATAAATAGATTTGTGGGGAATTCTAGGTCATTCGTAATTATGTTTCCTCCCTTACGCCAGTCAATTGAGTTAGCTATGAAATTTAATCCTTCAGATGTATTATAGACACCTGTCACTTCGTTTTCTGACGCATTTATTAGTTTAGCGAAGAGTTTTATAGCGTTTTCATATATCTTGTACCATTCAAGCCAATAAATGTTACCGTATCTTCTCTCACTAAGCCACTTCTCAGCTTCTTTTATCGCTGTATCTGGAATCAATCCAACAGAAGCTGCATTAATATATGTTATCTCGTTTAAGATAGAGAAATTCTCTCTCACCTTACTCCAATCCATTCCTTCTTACCTTCCTAAAGCAGAATTATTTTCTAATACTGACTTATTCACTAAAATAATTTTATGTATTCATTTCCACTTACTACTCTCTACGGGAAATATAACGCTACATTCTTCCCCTCTAATCTCCACATAATTATCTGTGAGGAAAGCTAGACCAGTTATCGCGCAGATTATCCCATCGAAAGCATCTGGTGATAGCTTATATATGTTTCTCTTACTCTTGAGACCGATCGACTTGATAATATCTCTAATTATCTTTACCCTCTGAGCATTATTTCTAGGTTTCTTCTCATAGCCCAAAAATCTTAGGGCACCAGCAGGGAAAACCTCAATTGCTTTGATACCTCTATCATTTAACCACTTAACCAGAATTCTAGCTCGCTCAACAAGAATTCTCATTCCAGGAAGTGTTGGTGGTAATGGACTTAAACCGATCTGTTTCATTGTCTTGTCGCAATCTCTTAAATTTCCTTTTTTAGGCATATTAAAGGGAGCGTCGATTGCAACTATATCCGGGTTTACTCGCTCGATATAACTCATTATTTGCTTATTCGAAAACAATAAGCCGTAATCCACTAGCTCTCCAAAACTAATTAAACCGAACCCACTTTGCTTATTCTCCTTACCTGCTAGATCAAGACCTAGAGAAATTATTTCAATTCTCCCCATACAATTCTTAAGCTAAAAAAATAATAGAAAATTCTTTATTAAAGAATATTTTTTAACTCAAAGATAAGCCCAAGACAATAATTCCGATTAAACTAGCTATAACCACTAGAACCAAAAAAGCTAGTAAACCTAGATAACCCGTTAATGAAACAAGAGTAATTGTTGATGATATCACTCCATAATAACCTCCGATGACTGATGCATATAGAGATAATTTCTTTACTATTCGCTTTAAAATAATCACGCTCTTTAGATAAAAGTAAAGCAGAATCGACCCAATTGTCGCTCCAAAAGCACCTAGCGATAAACCTATCGAGGATGATAAAACGGAAAACAACTGCATAATAGGCTTGGATAATACTAAACCTATATAGCCCCCTATAATAGCCCCGATAATAGCTAGGAAGATTGTTGTTTTAAAGAAGCTCGGTTTCTCGAATTCCTCCTCACCCTCCTCCCTCTTCTTCTTTCTTCTAATAAGCTTGGCGAGGAATTTAGCCATCTTTAAAGCTAGTGATCTTAACTTGCCAGATAGGCTTGGTCCTCCGACAGAACTTTCAATTCCAGCGGTACTAACCCGAGGAGACCCAGTGGTCTGAGACATAGCTGATCCAGCTGTTGTTACTGTGGCTGGTGTCCCTGCAGCTGCTGCTGTTACTAATGCTCCAGCACCAACTGCAACTGCTGCAGAGGCAAGGCTTGATGTGGCGACTGCAGGGGCATCTTTCTCAGGGATTGGTCCTCCAGAAGAAGTCTCTCCTTCACTTTGAATATTAAATATGAGGAAACCTGATCCTTCTTCCATGCTTTCTAAATTATTACCGTTTGTTAACCTGCTATAGTAACTATATTTCACCACTAATTTATCATTATATATTGATAAGCCGTCAAAACTGTATGAGGTATCACTGCTCATCGAGCCAATATATTTGGTAGCATTTAAAACAATTTCTCCATTCAAGTTCTCTAGTAATCCATCAGCATGCAACACTACTGGTTCTCCAGCTAAAAACTCTACGTCAACTAGATATTCATTATCGCTTAAGTGAAGGATATTGGTTAAATTATGCTCGATTTTAACAGTACCATCCATGCTTATTCTAGCAAGATAATTAATCGAACCGTTTACGAGAATACTCCATATATAACCATCCCTATAAGTTATACCTTGAATATATGAATTATAGGCATCTATTGCTAGATCTATGGTGCTTAACGGCTCGAAATCTTTATTAAACTTCATTAGCACTAAATTATGGTCTCCTCCAGACCATGTAAAAGCTATTCCCCAGAAATAATTATCTCCATACGCTATATCCATAATCTCGAAAGAATCTCCGAGCGAGTAATTAGCGATGATTGATCCAGTTACTAAATTTACCTCAATAATAGTCAGATTATTATTGTACGTCACCACGTACGCGTTATCATTATAAATTGCTAGTCCCCAGCTATTGAGATTACTTACCTTAATTTCGTTTTGAAAAGTGATGCTCAATTGCGCGCTTATGGGAGTCATTATCAATAAGAGAAAAACGATAGGAATCAACATTATTAGTATGGTTCTATTTCTCATGCGTATACCTCTCTCTATATCTTTTAATAAACAATAGTCATGGGGTATTAGAAATTTATTCAGATAAAATAAAAATATTTTGCTGAGAATGGAGATGGTCGGAGTTTTTTTAATCGCATCTAATTATACGACTAGTTATGTTTTAAGAAACAGGTAAAGGTCAGAGTCATGGAGCAAACTGAAAAACGAATCAAAAACAGGAAGTGTTCAAAGTTTTGTTTAAACAAAAAAAGATTAAAAAACTCGAATCGTCTTCTAGCATGAAGTAGAGATAATAAACCCCTTATTCAAAATTCAGAAGACCCATAGCAGAAGATATCCTCACTACAAAATAAAAAAATGAAAAATGAAGAAGCGGGTTTCAGTACCCGCTCTTAGGGTTATGACCCTCAATTATAAAGACGAAGCGCCAGGAGTTATCGAGAGTACCGCTGTAGTAGAACCATAGATATACCTCATCATCAGGCCTAAGCACAAGCCAGACATCATCACTATTCCTAACTAAGCGGGTAATAGACCTATTATGGTTATCAAAGGCGATTACTAGAGGCAAGTAAATTGCTGAACCGTTATCACTCACAGCAACCAACTGGACCTTATCGATATACGAGGTATACTCATCAAGCTCAGAGAGCTTAAGAACATAGAAATTACCTCTGATCAAGCCAGGCCTAGTAGCTAAGTAGTGACGATAGACAGTATCAATATTATAAGAGCCCACATGAATATCCATTACACCCTCAGTAACCCACGTAGAATTACTCCACACACTCAATGTCGGGCAAGCACCACTTCCCGTAACCTCATAATAGACTTTAAGTCTAGAGAACTTCGCAGCAGCATAGCCCGAATACTCTTCCACCACAGCATCGACTTCGTAGAGAACTAGGTCATGAAGATTAAAGTAAACGCCGATTCGCGAAGCATCTGATACAGCGTCATTAAGAATCTGCAGTAAAGGCACATCAAATGTTCCAGAAGCCTGATTCTCTCTGTACCTCGTATAAACAAAAACTGGTATACCATTACTAGAGCCAGCTTCCCTAAATTCCCTATCTGAGAGAGGTTGACCTGTGTGAAGGTAATATAGATCTATACCGAGAATGGCTTGATCATAGTGTTCCCATTGTTCATTTTGATAAATATCAACTCCGTTACCCTCAATCTTTAGCCATACATTAATCAATACGCCACCTACGGTAGGTGATACCGTGGACCAAATTATTCTTGTGTTAATTCTTATATCAACAATATTAGATGTTACATGTAAGGGTGTTGGCTGATATACACCGCTAGGCTTATTACCCCAAACCCATCCCTGAACAGCCTTAGCAACAGCAACATATCCCCAATCATTATTATCTATAGATAAATGAACTATGTGATCAGAACCTTCCGTTGTAAATTTTACAAAATCAGTGCTTGTCGGATTTTTATCAATCCATGTACCATATATAGCCCCCGATACAGGATCCCAGTTCCACTCTCCTATTTTAGGATACCAGTATGTACTCCCGTAATTAAATTCAGAATCCCTAGTCCACTCATAAGTAGTAGTTGATCTAACAGGAAACACCATAAAAGTCATCGAGAGTGAGAGAGAGATAATAATCACGAACACAAGTAATTTTGATCCTCTCATCATTCCTATCTCACCCTAATTGAGTATAGAACTACTATTAGGAGATATAGCAGCGATGCTATTAATAGGTTCGGACCGTAGTGATAGGCTAGATACATATTCCCCCCAGAGATAGAGACTATAAGCTTAGAGAATAAATCTAAGACAACTAGAAATACTCCAGGACCAATACCTACATTGGGAATCAGCGCTGCTAAGAAACCAAAGTAATCATTAGTTAAGAGCAAATTTAGCTCTGAAGACGCAACCCCGTATATCAGTATATAAAGAGTCACCCACGCCCCTACTAAGGTTGAGATGGCAAGAGTAGATATCTGGATAAAACAAGCTACCTTATCTCTAGTACGGAGATTCCTCCAAATAATAAAGCTTGCTAGTAAGATAAGTATGTACAAGGCACCAAAAATCAAACCAGCCAAAACTCCAGCTCCATAAAGTGATCCAAGTGCATATGCAGAGATTGCTACACCGTAGAATAGTAGCCAGAATAGATTTATTAGGCCAGCCCAGTAAATGAATTTGCTTGAGAAGTCGTATAGCTTTGTTTTAAACATGTTTTAGCACCGTAATTACTTTTAAAAAATGATATATGGCAATCGATTATAATAAGAGAATTTTAATTTAAAAATTTTACTCATGTACAATAACACTACTAGATTTTTAATATAATCTAATATAACTGGTTTTTCAGCGAGAAAATAAGGCCCACAAATCATAATGACGCCAGTCAATTATTTGCCTATGTTAAACCTATTGATATCCGAGCTAAGCGGTATCAAAGCCTCCTACTACCCGACTGTTTACCATCCCTAATGACTCCTATAGGGCTCCTAGCTCTACCATCATGTTCCCTGAAACAGCTGAGGAAACCATTGAGCTCTGCGTTAACGTAGCAGTCGAGAGACTTAAAGCCCCACAAGCTAATACCTAAGTCATGGAGCAAACTGAAAAAGCCAAAAACAGGTAATATCTAAAAATTTGTTTTGAAAGTAGTAATTAAAAAATTCCGACTGTATTCGTTAAGGATTTAATGAGTCAGTCTCGGTTTAAATACTTGATTAGATCTGTTTGCTTGATTTTATCGATCTTATGCCATACCTCCTCTATTTTATCTTGATCTAGATTAACTATCTGTCTAGCCATGTGATAGATTGATTTAAAAGTGCCTGTTTTAGGTGGTATTTTTTTGGAGAGAGTTAGGACAATCCAGAGATTAAATAGAGCTCTTGTCTCGAATTTTTTAAAAATTGTGTTTAGGAGGTAGTCACGGATATCTTTATGATCATTGATTAGTGGGAAATTATCTGTTTTCTCAATGAGATTGACTAATTCTTCGAATTCAGCTCTGGTTAATTTCTTCTTGCCGAAATTAACGTTTCTCTCGGTTACGTGTCTTTCTCCGCCCCAAGGTAAAATTATTTTACCGTAAGCGG
>JALWRR010000092.1 GCA_026993975.1 Promethearchaeati archaeon
TTTTCGAAGTCTTCTCTTAGTCTCTTTTGCTCTTCTGCTAGGCTTTTGAAGTCTTCTCTGAGCGCCTTCTGTTCTTCTCTTAGTCTCTTTTGCTCTTCTGCTAGGCTTTTGAAGTCTTCTCTCAGCTTCTTTTGTTCCTCTGCCAGCTTTTCGAAGTCTTCTCTTAGTCTCTTTTGCTCTTCTGCTAGGCTTTTGAAGTCTTCCCTGAGCGCCTTCTGTTCTGTTTCAATCCTGGCAAGTGTTTTCAGTATTTCGTCTAAGCCTATTAGTCCCGCTACAGTATATCTGAACTCTTCATCTTCTCGGAGGAGTTTTATGAATTCTTTTTTCAGTTTGCTTGTCAATTTAATCACTTTTCGAGATTTTTATTTCATTTTTTCATGGTTCTGTCGACTATTTATATTTACTTATTTTATTTACATAGGTGTTTTTTATTCTAATTTCGTTTTTAATAGTATTAATCTTGTTTGTGATTTAAATGATTAAAGCTGTGATTTTAGATTTCGGCGGTGTAGTTTCCCCAATGTGCTGGGATCCCTATATAATATCGAACATAATGATTCAGGTCTTCTCAAAATATGGTATTCCTTATCCAGATAATTTCCCTGAAATATTTAAGGAGGTTAGTAATAAAGCTTTTTTCGAGATGGATAAGACAATGATCGAGAAAGACTTGAGGGACATAGCTATAAAAGCTCTTGATGAAGCTGGAGTAAGCTGTGATAATGCTACTTTAGAAGAGGCCTTAGAGCTTGTTAGGGATGCAAAGTTTTGTGAAATAAGAGCAGAAGTGAGAAATATTTTAATTAAACTTAGAGAAATGAGTTTGAAAATAGGTTTAATATCAAATACACCTGATGTTCATCCATTTAGAGCTTTGTTAAGAGAGAATCTATACGATTTATTTGATGCAATAATTCTTTCGTGCTGGACGAGGTATAGGAAGCCGCATCCAAAGATATTTGAGATAGCTCTATCTAAGCTAGGTGTTAAGCCAAATGAAGCAATATTCGTTGGAGACATGCCGCATATCGATGTCTTAGGAGCTAAGAATGCTGGGATGATAGCTGTATTAATGACTGTTGGCGAGAGGTATTGGGCCAAGATGGGGGTAGCTAAAAAGAGAGCTGATATTCTCGCTGATTACGAGATAAGTGATTTATCAGAAATAATAGAGATAGTCAAGAGAATTAATGGCTAGAGATCATTGCTCGCTGTTCAACGAGTTCATTATTATGTCAAGTATCTTAGTTTTTAATTCAGGTATTCTCTCAGCATTATTAACCTCGACAATCACATCAACCTTGACCTCCAAGCGCGTAATTTCCCTTATCTCATAATTCATGTCCTTAACTTCATTCTTAACTTCTTTAATTACAGAATCTAGGACGCTTTTTATTTTGCTCCATGAATGCTTCAAGTCAAATGAAACTGGGATCGGATAAATAAAGTAATCACTTCCCTTCACCCTATAATTAACAACGGATTGATTAAGTATCGTTTGATTAGAGATGACTAATAATGTACCATCCTCTTTCTTTAATTGCGTATAATTAACACTCATATCCACAACAATACCCTCTTCGCTCCCAATTTTTACATAATCACCAATCCTATAGAGTCCAGAAAACAATATGTATGCTCCAGACGCGAAATTAGATATGTAACGAGACATACCGAAGCCTATAGCGGTACCTATCAACGCACCAGCACCAACAAAGTACTCTGTAGGCAATATCTCAACAGTTGCCAGAGCTATAAGTAAGATAGCTAGTAGCGTGAATCTAAGTAAAATAATCACGCTTCTCAGAGCTTGAACAGATACATGAAGAGTCCTCGCAATTATTTTAGTCTTCCTAACAATTATCCTATCTATAATAAGGATAATAATGATGATTACAATAATCTCAACGATACTAGTGCTGTACCGAGCTATCTGATTAATAATATCATCAAACATCAATATCCCTCCAAAAAACACATGTTATGAATAAAGATCTAGATATTGTAGGAAAACCAGTCGAAACATAATTATTAAAATATGATCATAAATATAAATATTATTAATAGCAATAACATGCCCCCGTACCGGGCGCACAGAGCGCAAGGATCGTGGCGCAATGAAGGTGCGTCGGCTCCGAGGGCTACATTTTATGAAGGAATAAATCAAGTTAAACGCGCTTAAATCTATGGTTAGGTGATATTTAGCAGTAAAATTTAAATTACGTGATGATGGCATAAGATATATCAAACATATTAAAAGAAAATTCAGCTATAAATAATATATGAGAAAATATTTATAATGAAAGAAAGAGATATGGATTCTGTTATTTTTTAAATTAGCTATAGAACTAGAAATATCGGGCTGTAATTGCCGTTCTAGGTGACCTATTTGATAACAGTTCTCTACGATGGAAAAGACTCGGACAGAGTGTTCTCAAAATTGGTTAGAAAGTTATCTAAGAATGAGCTAACAATTATTCCATTGCCTTCATATGACTACGAGACGGAGATGGGGTTGCATGTATCGCCTACACTTAATCATTTGGTTTCAATGATGGGTTCTAGAATAAGTAGGATGCTTGGGAGCTATAAGATAAACTATACCTTTAGGGGATTTGATTTCTCAGCTATGAATATGAATGACTTAGAATTGGTTTTAACGTTTCTTAACACAATTTGGATCAGTAAGGGTAGGCCATTAACAGAGCTTTACGAGAAGATCACCAAGAGTCTAGGGATAAGTTATAAGCTAATGCCTTTATATGATCCACCACCACACCTAGTTATAAAGGGTGAGAATGGAGAGAGCATAGCTCCAAGTATGATTTCTAATGTTGAGAATGTTGAAAAAGTGAAAGAGATTAGCTACGGGAATTTAGATAAAGCTAAAATAGTGATGGAGACAAAGCTGATCTTGGAGAGCAGTAAAGTAATATTGCTTTTCCAGATATCGCCAATTTCCCTTCACTTCCTTAAATCTGTCGGCTCGCTGAAAAAAACGCTAGAAAACTTTAAAGGAACAATAATATATTTTCTCCCACAAAAACTATACGATGTCGATAGTATCCTTCTTCAGAAACTTGGTTATGAGGGGACTCTAGAGGGACTCGTGAAGATGGCTCACGAGCAAATCGACGCAATCATACTTGATGATCAAAATCAAAAGTTAATTAGTGATCTATCAGAAGTAAAATTAACTCTATATCCAACGCATTATGAATTCAGTAATAAGGATGGAATAAATAAGTTCGTTAAGGATTTATTAAAGATATTAAAATAATCTTTATTCTATCTTTTTAAGAGGCCTTAGCGATGCGCGGTCTACATATAGTGGTTCCTGTTGACAAGGAGGAAATGGTTCTTAATGCGTTAAAAAATCTTAATCTAAAGTATGAGAAAATGACTTGTAGCGAGACAACATTAATAATGCTATCGATATCTGATGAACACGTTGAAACAGTCGTTGATGCAATAAAAAAGATAGGAGTTGGAACATTATATGGATCATATCAAGTATATAACCTAGAATTCGCTGCTGAAACAACAGCACCAGAGATTAAACCTAAGACGAAAAGGGTATCGAGAGAAGAGATATTAAGTGATATATGGCCTCAAGCCGAGTTCAATAGGAATTACATATTAGCGACGATTCTAGCTTCAGTATTGGCGACATTAGGATTATTAACAGATAATATAATTATAACTATTGCATCAATGATAATCGCTCCATTCTTCGGACCAATGATAGGAGTTTCACTAGGAATCGTTCTGAATATTGAGGATCTCAGAGTAGAAAGCATGAAATCAGAAGTGGTTGGATTATTAATATCTATTCTGACGGGTTTCTTTTTCTCACTAATGCTTCCCTATAGCACACCTACATCAAGGATTCTCGCCGTATCATATCCAACTTATATCGATATAATGTTCGCTATAACAGCTGGATTAGCCGCAGCTATAAGCGTTATTAGTGCAGCTCCTTTATCTCTCGTGGGAGTAGCAATAGCTGCTTCTCTAGTACCACCAGCAGTAAATATCGGTATAGGAATAACTTTTACTCTACGAGGTGAACCCCTTGGCCCCTCGATGATTATTGGGTCAGCTCAATTGCTAACGATTAATGTGCTTGCAATAAACACGATGAGTATAGTTTTCTTCTGGATAGTTGGGATAAAACCAGCTGAATCAATTAGGAAGGAGATAATGGCTAGGAGAATAGCTATGCGGAGGCTTCTTGGATTAGCTCTCATCTTCATGGTTGTAGCGGCGCCGATACTAGTAAACACTATTAATTATTATCACGAGAAGAGTATTGAGAGCCAAATGAAGAATGATATAAAACGATTTATTAAAACATATTACCAGGACACAGTAATAGTGAGTCTAGATATAGCTCATGATAGAATAAGAAACATAACTTATATTTATCTAGAACTAGGTGTTAGAGATCTTAATAACGAGTATAGATCCATAGGTGATGAAATCGCATCAATGATTTCTCAGAAATATGTAACTAACGTGATCGTTTACCTGAAACTAATTCTTATCTCCCAGAGCCCTCAATTATCTGAGCAAGTTCTCTAAATCAATTTATTTTAACGTTATTCTAAAGTATATCATAGTTATCTTCTTAAGTATAGGTTTCTCAGTATTATTAGGTTAGGAAGAATGAGTGAAAAAGATAGACTGATCCAGAGTAGTTTCTTATTTATAGGTTCTATTTCAGCAATAATACTACGTTATTTCCTCTACACTTTTCCTTTAAGCAGGATGCTTCCTAAATTATTCCCTGAAACGCTGGATCAAATCATACTATTAACCTATGTTGGGATTGGTTTTATCCCATTTATTTTGGGTGGAGCTTTGATAAGGAAGCTAAGAGCAATTCTTATAGGAGCGATCCTCTCCATAATATATCTCTCCTATATAGTTATTAAAGATTTCATCTCTAATCTAAATGGCTTGTGGCATCCTATGCTTATTAATCAGTTGTTTCTGCGATATTCATTAGCCATCATATATATTTTGTTTTTGACTGGTTGCTGGTTCTTGGTAGGAAAAATTATAGTGCTTAAAAGAATTAAAGAAGAGATGGGACTATACGTTTTAAACGGAGTATCATACACACTTGGGTTCATTGGGATACTAGCTCTTTTCTCAAGCGGCTTAACTCTAAATCAAGATGTATTCTCACAGATCCTTACTTTAATAGGATTTAGCATGGGGATTGCCATAATTATTATAGATAGCTTATTTGTAGTTACTTGGAATCAGGAAGCTGATTCCTATCCAATAATCCTTACTCTTTCTCTTATTTCTCTGAAAGAAATACTTAGGGGTCAGTTAGCTAAACCTAATGCATCTAAACTAGGATTCATAGTTCGTATGTTATCGATTTTTCTTGGTAGCTTCGTGTGGTTTTTTCTCGTGTTTAACGGATTTAAAGCCTTAGCAGCTGGATTTGGGGCCTCATTTATTGCCACGAAACTTATTGCATATGTAGCGCTCATATTATCAACAACAAGTATTTCACTTTGTTTAGTAGTAGGATACGTGAATAATCGCTATAAGCTTACTGCATGGATAGAGCATCCAGATGTTGTAGAACCTGGGAAACCCTTTGTAGTTAAACTAGTTATTCGGACTCCTGAGGACAGGAAAATAACAATAATGGACATTGATTTGAAGGAGAATGAAACAATAAAGATTTTGAGACACTTAAGTTCTCAAGAATGGTTAGCTTTAAGAGGTATTGCGGAAAAACTCTATCTAATAGAAATTACTAGGCGTCCTTCAAAAAGATTCGTTAAATTAGAGTTCATGATTAATTATCTTGATGAGGGAGAAAAACACACATACAAACTAGAATCACTTCTTCATGTTAAAGAAGGGTCAAGTGATATAAGGGTGGAACTATTAGCTCCTAAGCAAGTTCATTCTGGAGAAAGGTTCTCGGTGGTTGTGAAAATCACGAATAATAGTGATTGGGAGTTAGAAGAAATAGAATTAGTTGCTACGCCAAGCGATCTTGAGCTACTTAATAAGGCAGATAGAGTGATTCTAAATAATATTAAGCCAGGTGAATCACGTGAAGTAGAATTTCAATTCACCACCAATCAGAGAGGTTACAGGAGAGTAAACGGGTTCCTTCTATTTAAGGGTAAGGTTGGAGATGGAGAAGTAATAATGATGCCAGAAGGTATTGTGAAAGTGATTTAAAAGGCGGTTTTTCCATAAACATTTACTTTCTTAGCGTTTCCTCAGTGAATAAAGCTATAATAAGCGACATAAGAGTTATGAAGAATAATACAACGTACATTAATTCGTAACCAAGCTGGGTAACAAGAAAACCAACAATTATTGGGCCTATTATTGAACCAAATCCTCTTGAAATCGATAAGAAGGACATTGATTCAGCTTCCCTTCCTCCAGGAGCGATATCCTTTAGAAATGGAGTAATCCCCGCTATTAGCGTAGAGAAACTGATTCCTATGAGAATAAATATCATTGAGAAAGTCACGAAATCCTTAGCAAATATAAGTCCAATCGGAACAATAGCTGATAAGAAGAATCCAATTAAATACATTGGTTTTCTACCAATCCTATCAGATAAGTAACCCATTGGGTACATCAATATTATCTGAGTAAGATTATTCATTGATCCAAGTGTTCCTAGTAAGTAATCTGGGATCCCTCTCCTCAGCATGTAAACAAATATTAATGAGAATAACCCCATTATCGTTGTATGTCTCAATGTCAAAGATAGTACGAGAAGGTGACCTCTATTCCTCCTAATAAATCCAGTTCCTGGAAGTTTAAATCTTCCTTTTAACTCGTTTCTTAAATTACTGGTTTCTTTAGCTTCGCATTTCATGGTGAGAATAAATATTAGTGACGAAGCAATTATAATGCTAGAAACAATAAATAGTTCTATTGCGCCAATCAAATAGAGAACTAATGAAGCAACATAACCAGAAATTAGGAATCCGATGGCTCTGGAAATATTAAATAGAGAGGATTTCTTACCAGCTTCCTCCTTATTAGTATTTTCAAGCAATATAGATAGGGTTATTGGTAGATAAGCAGCCATGAATACACCGAACAAGAATCTCAAAATTAATATGCTGTAATAATCAATGTAAATAGCGTGAAATAAAGCAATTATAGATGATATAGCAATACTAAACATAAGAAGCAACTTCCTTCTTCTTGTCGCATCTGAAATTATCCCCCAGATAGGCGAGAAAAAGAATGACGATAACCAATAAACTGTGGAGAATAAAGCGATCTGGAAATCACTAACCACGTTCATAAATATTACTTGAAGAGCAAGAGGCATTATACCCATTCCCATGAATACAAGAATTGTTGAGTACGCAAGCAAGTAATCCCTGTTCATTCGCACCACTTTGCGTTGTATCTGGTGATTCCTTGTATAAGATTGTTATATCTTATTAAGCTTTAAGACGCTATATTCCCCTTATATATTGATCTCAATGAGCTATCTCTGGTGATACGGTATTACTTCTAATATCTCTATCTAAATGGCTATTTCCAAAAATTGATAATTAAATTAAAGGTGAAAAATATATAGATCTTAAGATGATAGAAAAATAAGATGTTTCATACATACGTAAAATAAAAATTACATTACTAATAAACTAGAAAAAGCTAGAAGGTGTTAGGATGAATAGAAAAATGATTTATGTCTCATTGCTTCTCCTCATAATTTTGCTAAGCACTGGATACGCTTCCCAAACCATGAATAGGATTGCTAAGAATCATGTTTCTAGAGTAGACACTAATGAGCGCAATAAGCAACAACCTGAAACACCTACAATAAATACTTCAGGATGGACTAGCAGTGTCTCAACCAGCACTATTATTGATTTATACTCTGGAAATTTCAGTACATTGAGTAGTGACTATGAGATAGGAGTAATATACGAGAATAACACACTCATCTTCTATAATTATTCACTAAACAGTGTTTTAAGCTCTTTTACAATAAATAGCGCTAAGGATGCTTTTTCAGGAAACTTGTATTATATTGCTGAATATAACTCATCCCAAGGAATAATATGGTTCTACAATGTCTCGGGAGCGACAAGTTTCAGCACAGTTAAATCTGGATTAATGCTTTCCAGCGATTTAGATGGAGATAAATTAACTGATTTCGTTGTGTGGAACGCTACTATGGCCGAGGTTTTCTTCGCTAATTCAACATCTATTGTGTCGAAAATAATTGATTATAAATCTATTACTGCAGATACTGGCGCTAGTTTAGTAGGACCGGTTGAAGCTCTTGAGATAAATCTAGCTAAACTGGGGAAAGAATTAGTAATTAATGTTAGAGGGACAAGCTCGTTTTACTCATGCTTATTTAAGGTTAATCCTGCTTGGCTTAATTATACTATTTTCTATAACTCATCGATATTGAGCTTTAATACTAATACGACAGTTATAATTGATCTAGATTTAAATGATTATTACCTAGATATCTTAATTTTTGAATCTGGTAAGCTGGATCACTATTTATTAGACAGAAAACTATTACGCTACCAGAACAATAGTGTGCCCATGGATTATGCTCAATCAAAAGCAATATCTTACACAGTTGACTGGTACTTTAGACTGCGATTATTCGATAGGGATTCAAAATATGGATCATTTATAGTGAGGGATGCTAAGGATCCTAGGAAGATTCATTTCTATTATACATCCTCATTATACGAGTTTAGCTTTACACTTGATAAGGATTATACTCTCGATGTTGGTCACTTCGATGGAGCGATGGATGACTTATTGCTTATTAATCAATGGGATGATTACTTCCAGCTTATTCCTGGTGAATCACTAGTTAATGGAGATTCATCACCAACTATAGTTAACACTATCACGAATGTCTTTAGCTACGTGATTTACGATATGGATCATGATGGGCTTGACGACTTAATTATTGGGGAGAACGGCTATATAGTTTTTCATAAGGCTCCTCAATTCGGTGTATCTTATTTCGATGGTCAACCAAGTGGGTACGTATATCTCATTAAGAGGACTCACATTAATAATGACAATGTATACGATTACTTAACAGCTTATACTGATGAATCAATAACTTATTTCTATACATACGCATTTATATCTGATAGTGCGCCTCCAGTTATACATTCTATCAAGCTTTATCCAGATAACCCGACAGCGAGAGATAGCATAGTTTTATATGTGAATACTACTGATAACCTTTATATCTCATTCGTAGTAGCTAAATACACTGTTTACGTACTTGGCTCAGTGTTTTACTCGATAGATTCCCTATTATTAACTAAGAATACTGAAGGATTATATTACACCACTCTTCCACCACCGCAATTATTTGACATACTATTTGGTTTTACTGTTGAGATAGATATTTATGTTGGGGACATTTTCGGTAACTTTGCTTATGAGGTGATTACTAAAAATATACTTTCTTATCCCGATTACTCTACTTACCATGATTTAGGGGAGAATTTATCGGGTATGGATAAGGCGTATAGCGTTCAACTTCTTGATGTTGATCAGGATAATAAATCAGAGATCTATTTTCTTTACTCTACTAAGCAAGCTAATAGTGCTGGTTTCAATCATTTTCTGTATTACGCTGATTACGGGTCCCCAAGATATAGTTTCTATAATGTCTCAATAAATACTACTCTACTAGGAGAACCAATAAGATTGCATCCATACTATAATGGATCCGATTACTTGCTAGTGGTAACGTATGTGAATGGTATAGAAATTTACTCAAGTAACTTAACGTTGATCAAGAGAATACTTTACTCTGTCTCAGGAGCCGTAGAATCAAACATGTATGATTATGATTCAGATGGATGCGAGGAATTATTCCTAGTTTTTAATAACAAGACGCTACAAGTATTTAACCTCACTAAAAATGACCTGAATTTTGAGAAGAATTATGCCTTAAGCATGGTTCTAAACGATACGATTTTTGATGAATCAAGCAATGTCTTGTACGGGGTGTACGTTAACAATACTCATACAATCATATCGTACCTAAATATGTCGGATGGACGTCAAGTTAACTTAACTAATTACGATGTATTACCAGCTTACACTCAGAATAGAAGGGCGCTTGGACACTTTAACGGCAAAATTTTCCTAGCTCTCTCGAACGGTACGTTACTGTTCTTTAACACTAGTTACGAAAAGAAGATAAATCTTCCAAATGAACTAATTGATGTTGAAGAGGCTGAGTCATGGGCTATCTATGGAAATGAGAGCTTGATTGTAGCTGATTCAGCTGGCTACATCTACTTCATTAATAGTTCCCTCGAGATAGATCATTCGCTAAAAGTTCCTTTAGGAGCTGTTCCAATATCCATAGAGTACGGTGATACTGATCGAGATAACCATAATGAGCTAGTTGTATCTTATTTCGAGAATTACTTAGATATAATTAACCTAGATACGAGAACTAATGCATCTATCTCGACCTTTGATATGGCCTACGTATTTATAGGTGATTTCGATAACTATACTGGAAACGAGATACTTTATGTTATCAGAGATGGATTCCTCCTAGTTAATGATTTATCAAAATACTATACTGTCCAACTAAACCTCACTAATAAAGCCACGGATCTTTCTCAGGGATCTCATGCGTACGCAACAGTTAGTCTTAAGGATCTCTTTGGTAACCCTATAGATGACGCCACGGTGGAAGCTAAAATAGAGACCCCTAGGGGTATAACGATCACTCAAACACTAACTAATATTGGTAATGGTGAATACAGTCTAGATATATCTACTGATGGATGGGGATACGGGGTTGCAAATGTTAGCATAATTGTTTCACATAGTTATTATGAAAGTGCTAACACATCTTTTTCAATCCTAATTAGACCTATTCTTAACATTATATCAGATGATTACTTCGACGCGATTCATGGAGACTCATTAGTAATTAGATTTGATGTTAGAGATGATTTCGGAGACAAAGTTGATGGAGCGATAGGAAACGTTACTATCGGGAGCTTAACTAAAGCAATTTATTACAATTCCACATCAGCTATGTATGAAGCGTTCTTTAGTCAAAGTGATTTACTCTCTCTTAGCTTAGGAGAATACATAGCTTTAATAAATGTTACTCATCCTCTTGCGGAGAGATACTTCGTGAAAGAGATCACTGTTGATGTATATTCCCAATTAACACTAATAGCTAATGTTACTCCAGAGATCATTAATCAGGGAGATGAATTTAATGTCTCAATTCAAGTGTTCGATGCTGGAGGACACATTGTTAGAGATGCCGATGTTCATTTCGTAGTGAATGATGAAGAATACTGGGGTTATAACGTGACTGTAGATACAGATGGTTGGGAGAAGGGTAATTATACTATCGCGATATATGGGGAGCATGATTACGTATATTCCGCATCGAGATTAATTAAGTGGGTTGTGGTATACGCTATACCGACAATTAAATTCGATTACGATTATGTAGACGCGGGAATCGATGAAGTTGTCGTTGAGGTTAGAGATATTTACGATAACTTGCTCACAGATGTTAGCGTGAACATAAGTATTGAGAACGGAGTGAATTTAACTTTGCCTGGAAGCGGAGTCTATAGAGCTAGAATTAATTTCACGAATTTTATTCAAAAGAAGGTTTTCAACATTACTATATACGTTTATAATGGATCTTACGTAAGGAACTACACTAGTGAACCATACACTATAGATGTGAAGCTTAACGTGAATATTAACGCATCTATTACTGGTGAGAGTGGATTAGAATACCCACTACAGGGAGATTTGGTGACCATAAATATATCTGTTTATGATCAGCTCGGTAATCCAGATGACTGGGTTTGGGATGTTGAAGTTGAGATTAAGGGCACTGTATATTACCCTGACTGGATTAGTGTAGGGAATTTTAGCTTAGAGTTCTCCACTAGTAACATGCAATACGGGATCTACGAAGTCACGATATGGGTGTACACGGATACGTATATTCAGGGATACTTAACGAAGACTATTGATTTGGTTCTATTACCTGATATTCACGCTGATTCCTACGAAATCAATCTCAGCAACGCAACAACTATATTGAAGGTATACTTCTATGATAAGTATGGTTACACAATCGATGAAGCTAACATAACTTACATTGATTGCGCCCCATTATCAATAATTAACCTAACACGGGGATTAGGTGAATCATCAATAACCTTCAATGGAACAACTCTATATCCCGGGAAATACAACGTATCAATTAACGTGACTTGGAGCCTACCTACATATGATATCGAGATAAATAAGACCTATGAAGTAGCGATATCCATCTATGCGCCATTGAGAGCTAATATTTACTTATCGCCAGAAAACAGCATTATTCAAGGTGAAGATGTCTCACTGAACATATCTGTTGAAACAATCTATGGCGTTAAGATTCATGATGCTTTTCTAGTAGCTAGTCTCGCTAACACAATAGTTTATCCCGTTTATTCAGATGGTTTCTATCTAGCTAATCTAAGCACTAGTGGTTTCGGCTATGGTAATTACTCTATCAACATATATATTTACCATGATTACGGCGCTAGCACATTAACGATCTCTAAGGAAATAAGGATTATTGGTAAACCATTCATTTCTTATAAGCAGGATAACTTAGATAACAAAACTACCATCCTGTATATTGATGCTAGAGATCTTTATGGTAACGCCTTTTCTTCTGGCGAAATTAGTGTAAAGATAAATGATAATATCTACTATGGTGAGATTACTGATGGTAGAGCTGTAATTAAGCTGGATCTACGGGATTGGGAGGTTGGTAATTATAAAGCTGAGTTAACTATTAATGGTGACTATATAGTTACTCGTAAGTTCACAATTAAATTAAGTGTTGTAAGTTACTTGAGCGAGGATAATATTGATCTCAATATTCCTGGTCTAGCTAATAGTACAAGCGATTACCCTGAGGATGCTGTTGTTCAGGGTAACGATATTTATTTCAATGTCACGATTTTCGATGCATATAACTTACCATTCAGGAAATGCCAAGTCGTAGTGATTTTTGCTGGAACGCAGTACTATCCATATGAAATCAACAATAATGTCTTCACATTCAAGTTATCCACAGAGAACATGATGTCCGGACACTACACAATCATAATACAGGTATCAAGTAATTACCTAAGGAGTGATGAAGGAAACATATTAACATTTGAAAGACTGATATACATTAAGCCAGAGATACATTACGAGATAGTGGTACCAGATAGAGTGATTGAGGGGCAAAATTTAACTATCTATGTGAGACTTTTCGATAAGTACGGTAACCCACTTGAACCCATCGAGAACATGACTAGCATAGTGGTTAGAATTAATTACCAGAACTATACAGCTGTTTGGGATGAGGATGCTCACGCATATGTTGTCACGATAACTGCTCCTTCAATTGATAAAGAGCATGTATACGAGACATTAAGCATAGAAGTGCTAATTAATTACGGGAAAACTGTGGAGAAAAGCGAGGATATATCTGTTACAGTTATGGCCACTTCCCCCATCACTGAGCAACAAATAATCAGCTTAACTAACTACATATACTTAATAACCCTAATATTGACCGCTGTGATACTATCAGTATACTTAGCGATTAGAATGAATACGTTTAACGAGAAGTTAATCAAGCTATTCTATAAATTGATTCTGGTTCTACAAATATCCCTTGTAGCAGCGACAGGAATAATGCTTCTGATGAATAATTTAGAGATAGCTGCTTTTGTAATGCTGATATTCTTCTTATCAGTATTCGCGTTGTACGGTCTACAATTACGGTTTGATCAAGTAAAGATCATTAAGAATGCTTATAGGATGATAATGGGTGAGGAAGAGAAAGTGGAGTTCAGATATAACTTGGTAAAGTACATACTTATTTATGCTATTGGAGCTATAGCTATACTTGTGATATTCGAGTATATTGGAGCTAGAATAATCTGGTTCTCGAGATTTATTCTAGGTGAATACAGGACTTTAGGATTTATTCACGATATAACTTTAGTCACTATAGCGTTCTATCTATTCGCTGCTAGGGGGATGGTTCTGTATACTAGGAGGCATTTCAATGATTTACTAAAGAATAAGTTACCAGCGATAACTTATGCTGAGAGTGTTGAGGCTAGATTAACAATATTCTCTAATCTAGTCGAGGATTCATTAAAAGCTATGGGTTCATCGACACTATCAATAACAATATACACTTTATACCTGATAGGTACCTATATATGGGGTGCATCAAGACTAACAATGCTTAGAATAAATCCAATAACACTAGTATTGCTTCTAGTTCCATTAACGGTGCCAATAGCTATTATCTGGTTGCTTCACTTTATTCGATTGCCATGGGAAAAAAGAGTTGAGAGAGTGGTTATTACTTAATGATGAAAAATTTAAAATCTTTAATATTGTCAATTCGGATTATCAATATCGCACAGATCTATGATCAATAACAATGCTTTCCAAATTATTCATAAATACGAAATGGAGATGACATAGAATGGTTTCAGAAGGATCTAAAGTTGCTAGAGGAGCTTTCTGGTTAACGTTAGGATGGGGCTTAAGCACAGTTATTTCAGCATTAGCATTAATTATAATTGCTAGGTTCCTCGGCCCAGTTAATTACGGTATCTATGCAGCGGCCACAATTGTTTTATCTCTCTTCTCAATCTCAGATCTAAGCATAAATCAAGCTGCAACGCACTATATCTCTCAGATGAGAGGTAAGAAAGAGAACTTTAAACCATACGTAAAGGTATCATTTCTCGGAGCTTTCTCCACTGGTATACTCTTTTATTTCCTATTAGCATTACTCTCAGGTGAAATCGCTGTATACATATTCCAGAAACCTTATCTAACGCCGCTGATTTCGATAATAGCGTACATAATTTTCGCAATAGCCATTAATAGAGTTATTCTAGGTATTCTTTTAGGTCTTGAGAAAACAGAATTAATCGCAATTATAGCTATAAGCTCGGCAGTTTTTCGAAATATTTTCGCTATAATACTGATTTTTTATGGTATGGAGGCTTTTGGAGCTATACTAGGTCAAGCTATAGGTTACTTCATAACTATGGGAATAGGTATAATCTTATTACTAGCTTTACTAAGACGATTCTCTTTCTCATCGAGCTCTATTGATCTATTACCCATAGCTAAAGAGATGTATGCTTACTCTCTTCCAATTGCAGCCTTTGTTTTTGCGAATGCTATTTTTCAACAATTCTATAACATATTAGCGGCTAGGTCTCTAAGTGATTTCGCTTACGGGAATTTTTCCGCTGCATGGGTTGCTTATGGTGCCTCCTTAATATTCACAAGCTCTATTGCTATGGCTTTATTTCCAAGTTTATCTAAGTTAGCTGCTATTGATGAGAGTATCGTTGCTTTTAATTATGGTAGAGCTATTAAGTACGCATCGTTAATACTTCTCCCAATAAGTGTGATTTTTGTTGGAATTCCTGATAAATTAATAATATTCTTCTATGGTTCTCAGTACTCGCTTGCAGTGGATTTGCTCAGAATGCTTGCTCTTTCTTTATTCCTATGTGTTATAGGCCTAGGCGTGACTCCATCCACTCTGCTTAGCTTGAAGAGAACAAAGACTCTTGCAGGAATTCAGATAATATCAATCTTGATTAGTTACGTTTTGATAACGTTTTTCCAGACGGAATCTTCAGCACTAATATATGTAGTCGCAATATTATTGATGAATTTCTTGAGCGCTGTACTGGGATACATAGTTATGCATCATGATTATAAAGCTAGGATAGATCTAGGGTTCACGATTAAAGCTTTGATATCAGCTCTCATCTCTCTAGCTTTAATCTACCTTACTAAGGATCTTGTATCTAATGTATTCGTCTCTATAATACTGAGCGGATTCCTTCTAGCTATTGCCTATGGTGGCTTAATATCTTTAACGGGAGCGTTAAATGACTCTGATTATAGGAGTTTAAGAGAGTATTCTAGAGCGATACCAATTATACGCCCGATACTACTAGCGATACTATATTATATGGAAAAGATATATTATAGATTCAGAAGACATTAATGATGCATCGTAGTAAAAATTATAATAGTACAGATAATTCATTATTAGGCAAATTAACTCTAGTTTATTCAAGTTGATTTATGGAAAACAATTTTAATACTATTTTACAAATTAGTAATGAATTTAATTTCAAGTGCGGAGATTAGCTACGTGTGCAAGAATAGATGCAGAGGTAACTGTTTTGGGAACAAGCATTAATCAAGAGACTAGCGGTGGATCAAAGGGCAGGATTATATATTTAGCTATAGTTGGTTCGTTAATTTTGTTATCTATACTTGGTTTCTCAGACATAATACTCTTCTCTATTTACTCAATTTTAACAATATTGTGGTTTATCGCCTTCATACTATACTCAGTATCAGTTTTCGTTATCGCAAGATCAAAAACATATTATAGGGCGGACATCTCACTGAAGGACGATCCTCCTAAAGTAACAATTATGCTTCCTCTTCATAAGGAACAAGAGGAATCAATTTCAAAAACACTGGAGAGCATTAAGAATCAAACTTATCCGAAGGAATTAATGGAAGTTCTACTAGTTCTAGAACCTGATGACGAGCAGACGAAACAAGCACTAAAGAGAATTATAAATCGTTATAAGAATGACATACAAATGAAAATTGTTTACTCTGATGGTAAAAAGAAAATTAAGGGACATGCATTAAACGTAGCTCTCAGTCAAGCCTCAGGAGAGATAATAGGGGTATATGATGCTGATGATGAATTCCCACCAACCCAGATAGAGGAGGTTGTAAAGATATTTAAGAGCGATCCAAAATGCGGTGCAATAGGCACAAAAGTATATAGGTATAGGAAATCCCCAATTGGAAGCCTACTTAACCTAGAGATGGTTGTTTGGTACGATATGTATGTACCAATCTTCTATAAGATCTCTAAAGTAGCGTTATTATCTGGAGAAGGATTATTTCTCCGAAGAGACGTTTTAGAGCGAATTGGTGGTTATCCAGAGAAGTTATGTGAGGATTTCAGTTTATCAATAAAACTTAAGGAGCTAGGTTTAAGCGCTAAGCTACTTGAATCATACGTTGTAGAGCTCGCTCCAAAAACTCTTAAGAGTCTCTTGAAACAGAGATTAAGATGGATAAGGGGTGATCTTGAGGCCCTAGGTGACTTACTTAAGAGCAGAGTAAGCATCAAAGATAAAGTCTTGATAACTTTCTTATTCTTCATGCCTGTCTTGCTAACTGTTGGTCCAATAATAGCTATATTCGAGCTTATCAGGAGGCAAGTAGAAGCTTTAGTGGGTAGAAATATCTTTATTATGCTGGATTCTCTGTTAAGCAACCCTATATATCAATATCTCTCAACACTAAGTTTATTCTTTACCTTCATATACATAGTAATAGTGTTTTTTGTTACGAGTCGGAATGAGAAGTGGAAGTTTCTTCGTAAATATGTGGTATTATTACCTTTATACTGGATCCTGTTATCTCCGGTCCTGCTATATGCTCCCCTCTTAAGCCCAAATGTCTGGTATAAAACAATTAGAAGATAAATGATCAGCTCGCTCAAAATTGCATATATTTTATATTCATTATGGTTATTTTATTGAAGGTCAATTAAAAAGAATTGGTGAGATTAATTGAAAATCCTTGTAACTGGAGGAGCAGGCTTTATAGGTAGCCATATCGTTGAGGAATTATTGAAGCGTGGTCATGAGGTTGTAGCTCTAGATAACTTCTATCTAGGGAAACCAGATAATCTGAAGGATCTATTAGAGCAGTACCCAAATAAACTAGTTTTCGTTCAAGGAGATGTCAGAGATGCAGATTTAATAATGGATCTAGTTAAGAAACATGGAATTGAAGCGGTTTCACATCAGGCTGCTGTTAGTTCAGCACCAATGTTTGTTCCAGATCCAAGGGAGGGCGTTGATGCGAATATTAGAGGGTTCCTTAATATACTTGAAGCTGCTAGGAGATTCGATTTCAAGAAGGTGGTTTATGCATCTACAAGCAGTATCTATAATGTTCTTGAGCCGCCTCACAGGGAGGATATGATTGTTAAGCCTAGGACTTTCTATGAATATTCCTTGTGGATGCGTGAGCATGCAGCAGCGATATATTACGATCTCTATGGAATAGAGACAATAGGTTTCCGCTACTTCAGTATTTATGGTCCTAGGGAACAGCATAAGGGGCGATACGCTAACATAATCTCTCAATTCATATGGAAGATGATGAGGGGTGAGGCACCAGTAATATATGGTGATGGTTCACAGACGAGGGATTTCACTTTTGTGAAAGATGTTGCTAGAGCAAATATCATAGCTCTAGAGAATAATGGTGTTGGAGGCGAGGTATTCAATGTGGGTACTGGTAAAGAGACGAGCTTCAATGAGATTGTTGAGCTTATAAACAAGTATCTGGGGACGAACATTAGGCCGAGGTATGAGCCGAACCCAATAAAGAATTATGTTTATAGGACTCAAGCTGATACGAGTAAGGCTGAGAGAGTGCTTGGATTTAAAGCAATTACAGATTTAGAAACTGGATTAAAAATAACAATTGATTATTACAGAAAAATACTATAATTTATCTCTCTTTTCCAAGATTATTAATAATTATCTCGCAGATTCTTTCTCCAGCTTTACCGTCTCCAAGCAACTCCTTATTATCTATCGCTTCACCATCCTCCTGAATTAACTTCATAACTAACTCTTTATTCACGTCAACAAGCTTAACCCACCCATACTCTTGCAGCTCTTTCCACTCCGTTCTATCTCTAAGAACTAATGATATTTTTCCGAGCAAGTAAGCTTCTCTCTGAACACCACCAGAATCAGTTATAACTATCTTTGAGTGCTTCAATAATTTCAGGAAATCAATATAACCAACGGGATTTATTAAATAGATATTCTCTCTCTTTAGCTTCTCTAGTAAATTGAATCTAGTTAAAGCTTTTCTCGTTCTCGGATGAATAGGGAAAACGATCTCTTCGTTAATTGACGATAAGATATCAACTATAGCCATTAACCTATCTTTATCATCAGTGTTCTCAGCTCTATGAACCGTAGTAACAATATAACTACCATCCCTCAAATTAAGTTCACTCAAGATCCTTGATTTCTCATCAGCTATCCCGATCCATCTATTAAGCACATCAACATGAACATCGCCCACAAGATATTTCTTACCAAGTACATGCTCATTATCAAGGTTTCTGAGACTCGTCTCTGTTGGTGCGAAAAGAAGCCAGGAAACATGATCAACAATTCTTCGATTTATCTCCTCAGGCATCCTCATATCAAAACTTCTCAAACCCGCTTCTACATGAGCAACCTTGAATCCAGCTTTAACCGCAGCTAACGCTCCTACAAGTGTGGAATTCGTGTCACCATAAACAATAACTAGATCAGGTCTTTCTCTTAATAATGCTTCCTCCATCCTCTTTATTCCTTCTCCTAACTGATAACCATGAGTTCCAGAGCCAACTCCAAGGTAGTAATCTGGCTCAGGTATATCTAGATTCTCGAAAAATACTTTCGATAGCTCGTAATCATAGTGCTGCCCGACATGAACAATTATGTGATCTGCTCTTCCACTAAGATAAGGTATGAGAGCTGATACTTTAACAAAATTCGGTCTAGCTCCAACCACAGACA
>JALWRR010000093.1 GCA_026993975.1 Promethearchaeati archaeon
CTTTTAGCCATCTAACAGAGCTTTCTTCAGTTTATTATAATTCTTGAATGCTTCTGTATCTACATCTACCTCTATGCTGTCAAAAAATTCTGTTAGGCTCATATATTTTCACCAACCATCATTAGTTTTTCCTACATTTCTTATCTATATAGTTCTAGGATATTATATTTTTCATCTGAAAAAAATTATTCAATAATCTTTTTCGCTACTATTTTTCAAAGAATTAATTCTCGCTCCTTTATCTCTATTATTTCTCCTACTTCGTGCTCTGGATCATGCGTCTGAGTAACAACTGCTCCTCCTAGTCTAGGGTCAAAAGTTGCAACGAATTTTGTTGGGTGATAATAATGCGCTAGATAACAATACAGCCATATAGGACCTCTCCCGCTTAGGACTATCCCTTTCATGGGATCTATTTTAGGAGGAGTTATTTCTCTTAACTCGCTTGGGGTTATCGCTTTACTTAACTCGAAATGCACAATAGTGTATTTCTCGCTTTTAATCACACGAAAGTTTACATTACTTGTAGGCATTCATGATCATCCATATTTACTTCTGCTTTTGAGAAATATCTTAAAAATTATTATTTAAGACTAATGGAAATCGTTAATAATCGGATTCAGATTTGTATTTAGTGAAAAATATAAAAGAAAATAATATTCTAATTATTATCAAGGGCCCACTTATATTTCACGAAACAATAAGATTTTGTTCCCATTATATACAATTGATAATTAAATATTGAATAGGGACTTAATGTGGATAACTTCGCCATTTATCAAATTATGGGAAGTTTAGGTCATTATCGTAGTATTAATTATGTTATTGAAGATGCACTACGGAGTTTTAAGACTCGGTTTTCATCTCTAGCTGTTTATAAGCACTTATTAACGAAGAATAAGATGGGTCAGATAGTTTTTGTAATTCCTCATAGTTTGTTTGTAGGAAAAGAGGATTTATCAGATGCCGAGAGAGTTGAGGAGCTTGAAGCAGATGTAAAGATAATAGAAAAACAAATTGTCGAGACAATTCAGGAAGATTTAAAAGAATTAGATATGAATTTCCGAAACTGCGATATCTCTTTTCTTCCTATCCATAGCATTGGTGTTTATAAATCAAACTCAAGTAGCATAAATTTTCACCTCAGAAGCAATCTTGGAACTATTGAAAGCATTGTTTTCCTGGATATGCTTAATAAATTGCTTAGCTACGATGTCAGAGAGTTTTATGCTGATATCTCAACCGGACTCAATATCTATACTTCTGCTCTCCTTGAGGGATTACGTAGCATTAACGTTTTTTATAAGCTAATGAATATGCTTCAAAGAGAAAACAAAAGAAACGAAATAATCACAAAAATTGTTTACTCTGAACCAATAATTCCCTATCAAAATAAAAGTAATTTAAGCCATATCTATTTTGAAAATATCGATGTTAAAGCGTTCTTCTCACTACCCTTGCCAATAGAGAGACAAAATGATGCAGATATAACTAAATTATTCAGGTCCCTAATGGCTATTAATAAAGAATCACCAGAGAAAATATCCAGTGAGCCGTTATATAAAGCGCTAAGAAACGAATGTGACATCCAATTAAAGAAGCTTCATAAAGCCTGCGTATTATTGTTTAACGGCATAAAATATAACACTCCCTTACTATTCTTCCAAGACCCATCAAAACTAAAAATCAATAAGAACCTTTTATCCAATACAAAGGAAACTATCAATCAGCTTAAAGATTGCTTACGAAGGATACTATTTCTAAGGATAATGGAGAAGAATAATGATTCTATTATCATAAAGTATAACCAGACTAAGTACGAGTTGCTCAAAAATATTTTCTTCACTCTAGCACTACTTAATACCCTAAGTGACTTTTACCAGCAAACAAGACAAAAAGATCCAACAATAAGTAATATACGAGAAATTTTCCCACCAATCTACGAGAAATTAAAACTCTCTCTAAACACTAGGTTCCTAGAGAGAGACCTAAGAAATCCAGAGGAGCTCAAAGAGTGTAGTGCAAAAGAAGAACACAAAAACCAACAAGAAAAAGAGGAAGATAAAAAGCGGAGTGATCTCAAGAGAAATTTCTTTGCTCATTCAGGATTATTAAATAATGTTACGTGTTTAAAGAATGATAAACTGTTTTGGAGAGAAGAAAAATTAGATGAGATCATTAATTGGATCCGGAATCCAAATGACTAAGAGTTACGTAGTACTAAGAACTTATTAAAATTATTCATAAAGCAATTAATTAAGTAGCTTTTCATAGAAATACTTAGTGTTCGGATGACCAGGAAAAGCTATTTCAAGCATACGCATCATCAAACATAATTTTATGTATCTAATTTTAAGATAATATTAAATGCCTAAGTTAATTAATGCTGGAGGAGGGATCCTTTGCGTGAAAGATTTAAAATTATATTGATCCTTTTTATTCCCGCGATCGTAATCAACCTGATTTTAACAGTTTATATACCTTTCTTCGTTATACCGCGTGAATTATGGAGAACTAATCCTGCGAAAGCGATAGAGAATTATCTCGTGATCATGTATACAACTGGCATGATTCTGTGGCCGATTATGCAGGTTATTTATGGGTTATACGCGTATAGAGCTCTGAGACTTAGAGGGTATAGTAATGATGAGATATTCGGGTTCTCAATGTTTAGACATAAATTGTTGCGAAATGTAATTATTATAATCATTCTAATAGGCATCGCGGAATTCTTATTTTTCGCAGAAGGTTTAATTAATATGGCGCTATACTCTATGACATACGAGGAGTACTGGGAGCAATTCATTGTAGTTGTATCGAGAATCCCGTATTGGCTAAGACTCTTTACGTGGCTTGTAGGACCATTTACAGCTGGAATGTTTGAGGAACTATTCTTTAGAGCATACGGAATAAGGACCTTAGAAGAGGCAGGCACTTCCAAAATTAAAGCTAATCTTATTCAAGCAATTGCATTTGGTCTATGGCATGGCTTAACGATGCATGCATTAATAACATTCTTAATAGGTTTCACATTCGGATACTTCTATGAACTAAATGAAAAGAAAACACTCATAACCCTAATAACCGCTCACTGGATAATTGACTTCATTGGATTCACGATTTACATCACCATATAACACAAAAACTTCTCTTACTCAACACTAACAATATTCCTAGATAACCAATTCCTTCCTCGCTTCTTCATAAACATCTTTTCAAACTCTATCCAATCCCCTATCGCATCAACACCAAGATCAATACAATCAAAATACTTTCTTAAATCCACACACACTTAATAGTCACACCATCACCAGCAATAAATGCTTTCAATTCCCTTTATGGGATTCTTCTAAATGATTCAGAATAAGATCACAGTATCTGACATTAAGGTAGACATCTTTCAATTCCCTTTATGGGATTCTTCTAAATGATTCCCAATACTTGCTTAGTGAATAGTATTTTGTAATTAACTTTCAATTCCCTTTATGGGATTCTTCTAAATGATTCATAATATAATATTTCAAAATTATATTTTAGTATTTAACTTTCAATTCCCTTTATGGGATTCTTCTAAATGATTCTGATATATATTACAAAATATGTTTGGTTCAAATAATATACTTTCAATTCCCTTTATGGGATTCTTCTAAATGATTCACCAACGCCTAAAAGAAATACTAAAAGGACTAGCAAGAGACCTTTCAATTCCCTTTATGGGATTCTTCTAAATGATTCCTTAAAACTCTTTTTCTAACCATTTTGAAGAACCTTAACTTTCAATTCCCTTTATGGGATTCTTCTAAATGATTCGGACAGGGAAAACACATTTTGCAAAAGCACTTGCTGGCTTTCAATTCCCTTTATGGGATTCTTCTAAATGATTCATACATAAGCTATAAGGAGACTATCTATAATTAGAGCACTTTCAATTCCCTTTATGGGATTCTTCTAAATGATTCTCATATATTATTTTATCCGCCTGAGATGTATAATTTTCTTTCAATTCCCTTTATGGGATTCTTCTAAATGATTCCTCTTCTCCCTGAATCCATTACCTACTGGGGTTCTGATTACTTTCAATTCCCTTTATGGGATTCTTCTAAATGATTCTTATTAAAATAAAGCACTCCCAATGCAAAAATTCCGATAACTTTCAATTCCCTTTATGGGATTCTTCTAAATGATTCATAAATCAAATAATTGCTTATAGTATGGATTGTGAAATCTTTCAATTCCCTTTATGGGATTCTTCTAAATGATTCCCTAGGCTTTCTTCAAGCCCCTTGTCCATGTTGATTAATGAGAAATATATGATTCTGGAAAATCATTATTTTGTTAGGGGGTATTTAAAGATTTTCCATAAACCACATCAAAAAAATGAAATTGTTTTCAATTTAATGAAAAGTAAGTTTTTTTCACGCTACTTGTTGTGTGTCAATGAAATTGAGAGTAAGAATTGAGATAGAAATAATAGGAAGAGCTTATGGATTTATTAATTGAAAATTTATTTTTTAATGAGGTTTCATGAATCTGAAAATGTATTCAGTTTATCACTAAAATTGATATAATTGATCAAGAATTAATTAAAGAGCAAAAAAGGGATACCGTATTATCTGTCCTACCTAGATTTCTAGGAGTATGCCGATAGGAGCATGATCTGATCCCTGAACATCTTTTAGAATGAATGCATCTCTGAGATTAGGCAATAATTCTTCACTAATTACTACATAGTCTACACGCCAGCCAATGTTTCTCTCACGAGCTTTAAATCTAAAGGTCCACCAAGTATAATGCCCTGGTTCGTTGGGATGAAAATATCTGAACGTATCAATGTATCCTAGACTCAGTAATTTATCCATAAACTTTCGTTCTTCAGGAGTAAAACCTGCATTCTTAACGTTATCTTTTGGTCTCGCCAAATCAATTTCTTTGTGCGCCACATTAAAATCACCGCATAAGATGATAGGTTTCTTTTTTCTTAATGTCTCTAGGTACATGATCATTTTCTCATTAAAATCAAGTTTGTAGTCAAGGCGTGTTAAGCCATGTTGAGAATTTGGGAAATACGCATTCACATAATAAAATTTCTCATATTCTAAAGTAATTACTCGCCCTTCGCTATCTGCAATTTCATCGCTAATACCATAAGTCGCATTTAAAGGTTCTATAAGAGTAAAAACGGCAGTTCCAGCGTATCCTTTCTTCCTGGCAGGATACCAATAAATTAAGTAATCTTCAAGACCATCACCAAGAGTCATGGGAGGAATATGTTGTTTGATTTCTTGTATTCCGATTATGTGGGGACGTTCTCTTTTCAAAAAATCTGTGAAACCTTTTCTTAAGATGGCACGGAATCCATTTACGTTCCAAGAGAGTATCTTCCAAATCATGTCTCACAGCCCCAAATCACG
>JALWRR010000094.1 GCA_026993975.1 Promethearchaeati archaeon
CCGTTTTCCTGGCATGGTTCCCCGTGATACGTAATACGAAATTTCATATATATTTTATGTGTCTATTAGTGTCTGTGCTGGCGAGAGATCACCAACCAAAAAAGTTATAAGAGCGTTATTTAATTATCTATTAAATTACTCAAAGTTGAAGAAAATTAGGTGTCATCATTATTTGGTTAGAGGGTATTATCTTGGAGAGATTTCCCATTGATTCGCTACCTAGTGTTTCAGAAATTAGTATGACAATAGAGAAAATATTAAAGAAAATTTTTAGAGAGAACTACTCTAAATACGTGTTGAAACATGATGATAAACGCTATGTTATTCTTCCTCCAAGATATCTACATTTTCCACCAATTCTAATTACGATTCAAGAGCACCCAGATTCATCAGAAAAAGCTTTATTTTTGACGATATCTCGTAGGATACCTATTGACTCTCGGGAAGATATTAGAGAGATACTAAAATCCCTAGGCAGTATAATGAGCGTGAGCGTGGAGATAATTAAACGTCCTTGGAGTAAGAGAGATGAGAAGAATGCTGTGTCTATTTATTACCTGTTATTAAGTTCAAGAATCCATTCTCTTTCCATAAAGGATAAAGCATGGTTGTTGCTGGCGTTATCTTCATTTATACGTCTAGATGAGAATTTTATGCTTGAAGATGAGAAACCTATAGACAGGGCACAGAAGCATTTTTCATCGGTTGAATATACTTAGAGAGCCCTCTCCATTAGGAAAGCGTCCTCTCCGTCTCTATAATATTTTTGTATTCTTCTCGTTATAAGAAATCCTAGCTTTCTGTAGAGATTTATAGCTGGTTTATTAGATACTCGAACCTCAAGATAAACAGATGAACAATTTAGTTCTTTTAGCTTATTTATCACTTCTCTCATTAATGCCTCTCCAATACCCATTCTACGATATTTAGGATCCACTGCAATGGTTACTATATGACCAATTTTTCCGTATTCTATTCGAGCAAAAATATAACCAACAATTTTGTTCTCTATTTCAGCAACCAGTGAGACATCTGATAATGACTCAATTAAAGCTCTTGTATAGTATGGAGGATATGGATTCTTAAACGATAAGCTTTCTATTCGCTGAATTTGGCCTAGATCCTCATTCCTTGCTTTTCTGAATCTTATATTAATATTTTTTTTCTTCATGGGGATTAGACCGGCATAATTGATTCCTTTAATTTATTGCTCTTCTTCAATGGTTTAATTATTCCTTTACCAAAAATAACTGATGCGTAACCCACCACCCAGCTTTTATCACCAGTAATGTCGCCAGATGTATAATATTTTAACAACAATCCAGTCCCCCCGAAGTATTTTGATACTACCATAGCAACCATTACTGGCCCATAACCACACATCGTTAGGTTTTCTCTAATTATATAATTGTAGAACATTTCTATTTCGAGATTTTCTATTAATTGCAACACCTCTAAGTCTTTTTCTCTAGCGATGTCATGAGGCTCATAATGTGTCATATCAGAACTAGCTAAGATTAATACTCTTTTGTTTGAAACATTCATTGCATTTATTATAACTTCAGCTACTCTCTTTGCTGTCTCGTATCTCTGATCCATCATCGCAATAGGAACAATTTTTATATCCGACCCATATATATACTGAAGAAATGGCAATTGCACCTCTATACTATGCTCACTAGAGTGAGCTAAATAGTCTTCTTGAATAATATCGCTTTTTAAGAGCAATGAAGAAAATTCCTCATCCACTTCCAGTACTCCAAGAGGCGTCTTCCAAGCTCCCTTCGCGTATAAAGCTACTGGCATTCCTAATCCTGTGTGGTTTGGACCAAGAATAATCACGGTATCTGGTTTTTCCTGTTGCGATAACGCATAGTAAGTATGAGCTGCCGCGGGGCCAGAATATATATAACCAGCATGAGGCACTTGTGCGCTGATTATTTGACCGAAACCCTCTCCCCTCTCCTGAGGCAACTTTCCTGGTCCTAATGGATGTTTAAAACACCATTCCAATCTCTTAATTAAGTCATCCTTATTTCCTTCATAGAATTGACCAGCAACAACAGGATCCCTAATATGGCTCATTTCTATCACTAAACCATAATTGCTTCAATAATTTATTATTGCTTTATTTCCTAAAACTTTACATTTACTAAAAATCTGGTAATTAAAATTAGCTTGAACTATTACTTATGCTTACTTCTATCATTAATTATCTTTATTTATAAATAAATAATTAGTGTGAACCTCAGAACTCGGAACCTTCATCATAATTTATTATTCAGGATTTTTCTTCTCATCATTAGTCCACTAGTCTCGTTAAATGTTACAGTCATTTTATCCTAGGTATGTGATACGTTATATTAATTTTAAATATGCCTTTAAGTAATGTGATGATAAACCCCTATTCCTCTAGATAATCTATCAGATCATCCTCTAAATCTGATATCTCCGACTCAATCTCCTCTAACTTTCGCTCTATAATCTCTAATCTCTCAAAAACTCCCTGGCTTTCCTCTGTTTCCTCATTAATCAATTCATTCTTTTTTTCAGCATCAATCTCGATCTCAGTAATTAACTCATCTATTTTAATTAATTGATCCCTTAATGACTCAATAGAAGTCTCTAAATCATCAATGAGATCCTCTTTCTCAGGATGATCCTCTTTTACATCATATAAACTGTCTTCTATCTTATCTAGTTTACTCTTAAGAAAATTGGATTTATTTATCAGCGCTCTTATGTATTCTAAGGCCTCATTCCTTGGCATAAAAGCTTCACACGTTAAATTATTTAAAACGTTTATACTTCAATTTCAAGTACCTTACGCATAAATGCATCAATTTTCTTTAATTCCTCAAGAACTTTCTTTAAGTGTCTTCTCTGGGAATCATCTTTAGCATTATTCACAGTCTTATCAAAAGCGTCTATTAATGGAGTGAGGTCGTTCTCTACGAGTTCTCTAAGCTTCTCTTTGTATCTGCTAATGTAATCTAGTTTAGCAATATACGCGTAAGAAGGCCCTTTTTTCATTCTATCGACGAGATAAGCTCTATGTAATATCATGAGATAAGCTGCTACAGCGCTTTGACTGTATCCAGTTATCTGAGCGAGCTCTTTCACTGTGAGCGGTTTTCCTGATAAAAGTAAATGCGCGTAAATTACCCCATAACCTTCACTGAATCCTAATCTCTTGACTAGTTTAGCTAGACCTCGTATAACATTTTCCATAAGTAATAGACCTCCATAGTTACGAAAGCTATTTGAGAGATTTAATTCATTAATAAAATTAAATATAAAACTATACGCTAATAACCAGCATGCGTGCAATTTCTGTGAAATCTATGGATATCATTAAGATATATTCTTCCATTTAAATAAGCTTTTAGTGGTGAAGCAAAGTGAATATAGTAATCTTAGGGCTGAAAAAATGCGAAGCAAACTAACTCCTTTAACACGCATCATTGTAGTAATTCACGCTGCATTATCGGCAAACAAAGCTTTGAATAAAAGGACATTATCTTCGCTGGTAATTATTGCACAGAAACTGTTGAGCAAATGGCTTAACATTCCATTAATATTAAATGCAGATCCTATAGAGATAAGGAATATGCATGTAATACTAAAAATGTTAAGAGATAATGGATTGATACTTGAAGATGAAAGCGGCAATATAATCCTTAACGAGAAAACTAACTATATTTTATCTGATTTAATCAGCAACAGAGAAAACATCCTTATTTGGAGATTGATATATGAAATATCCAAATTAAGCGATTACACTATAATGAGAATCTCGGACTATTTGAGTAGTGAAGAAACTAAAGTTTTGAATAAAGAGGAAAAGGAAATCATAAATGAACTTATCTCTTCCGTAATAGATAAAGTTAGATACTTATTTAACTAAATTCTATCTCTTTTAAATTCACTTTTATCGTCGTGATTTTATTTACATTTAGTGGGACAAGAAATGCCAATATTCTACATTAAAAAAGAATTCCTAGAATCACTTAAAAAAGGCATTAAAACTGCTGAAATACGTGTTGGTGAATATTGGATTAAGATTGCACAAAAAATATTGAACAAAGAAACTAAGCCTGTAGCTATTTTTAAGTGGAGAGATCGAGTCGTAATAAGAGAGATATACCGTGTAGATATTTATCCAAGCATTAGACGTGCACTAGCTAATGGTCGATGGAGAAAATTAGGTTTAAAAGCAAGGACATATGAAGAGGCAGTAGCTGAGATAAGTAAGCTTTATTCAAATAGGAAGACTGGTCCAACGGTGATATTTTGGTTAAGGAAATTAAAGATGAGTAAATAATTGCCATGATTGTATGGAAACCTCTATTTTATCCGAGTGGTGCACGTTCATCATTCTAAATCAGAGCAGGTTAGTCTCTTCATTCAGAAATTATTGCTTGATGATGCATGTTATATCTTTGGTAATCAATCAGTAGTTATTAATTTTTTTGGATTTTCAATTTTTTAGAAAAGTATTCTAATTAAATTTATATATAATCTAGCTCCTATCTAACATAACTTTTGCTGTTTAAAGCCCAGAAAAATGGTGTTAATATGCCTCCTCATTTTTGTCCAAAATGCGGTTCTGTTATGAGATTACATGAAGAAAAGAATAAGATAATCGCTATATGTCCCGTCTGTGGGTATAAAGAAATAGTAACCAAAAAAGCTCATCCAGTAAGCTTAAAGCCAGTTGAGGTAGAGGAAGAAACCTCTATAAAGAAAGGAGTCGTTAAAGATAAAGAGGCTAGAAGAATAGTCATTGATGAAGACACTGTGAAAGATGCTTTGGATAGATTGGAGGGATCTTTTGAAGACTAGTGAGAGAACAAAGCTTTTTAGTGCTCTCTGCACAAGCGGGTACACATGCATACTCTAAAGAGAATTCTATGAGAACATAGCTAAAGATTATTAGAGAACAATTAGTTCGCTTAATCATAAACCGTTCTTTAAACAAGGGGGAAATTAAGAATCATTGTATTTCAAGCCTTTTTGATTTTGTATTAATTTTTGATTAAGTAAAAACTAAGAAATCATCGAAAATCAAGCATCGCTCTTAATTATAAGCGGAAAATATCTTAACTTTCTCTATCTAATTTCATCGTTTCCTTAAGAGAACTCAAGCAGTATAACTTTACTCTCTATAAAAGCTAGTTGAAAAGAATAAATTCTTGCTCAAATCATTCTTAATTAAGGGGTATTTGACGCAACTTAATATGATATTTTTAAGTGTCTCTAGCTTTGGCTTATTCTCATAATTAACTTTTTCTTCGACTTCTCATAGCCTTCTCATAGAGCAAGAAAAATAGTCATCGGCGGCCTTAAATACGCAGTAATATATACGTATTACGAGGCAACATGCCAATAGAG
>JALWRR010000095.1 GCA_026993975.1 Promethearchaeati archaeon
AAACCTATCCATAGACCAAGTCAATAAAAGACAGAAATAGTGCGGGCATTCCACAAGTAGCTGGGTCAACAAAATTGTATATCACTTCCACGTTTTTCTTGATATTATAGTGCTGGCTAATGAATTTTTTCATGAAATTCGATACAGTTGTCAAGGCATCATGGTTATTCAAGCTTAGTTCAAGCATAGGTTTATAAGATTTATCTAAGCCGAGTAAATGAATATCTGTACCGTGGAGAGTAGCAACAATCTTTAAATCCTTAGTGCTATGCTTGGCTAGGTATGCCGAGATAGCGTGTGGTATCGCGTAATGGGAGTGAAGAATCTCTATCTTGCCCTCCTTAAATAAGTTATGAATAACAGAGGCGAGAACAACAGTATATGGCTTGTACTTGAATAATGGATAAGAAAGAATGTCTACTTCGTGGAAAATATAATCCTTCTCAAGCTTTAATCTCTCTGGCAATGCGTAGGAAATAAAGTGTACTTCGTGACCACGCTTCATTAATCTCAAACCAATCTCGGTAGCGACAATACCACTACCACCAAATGTTGGGTAACAAACAATACCTATCTTCAAAATACTCACGCATCACTAAATCATGTTCTCTAGGAAAGAGCTCCAGCTTTTTATCTTAGGAACACCCCTGAGCAGGAATGCTTCGCCATACTTAGCACTTATAAGGTAACCATAGTACTGCCATCTCTTAATTAGAGGGAGCTCAGAGAGGTTTTCAGAGAATCTCTTGAACTGCGACTCAAAAGCCATCAAAGCCCGAATCTTTATATCAAAAACATCTGATACATCTAAAATAAAGCTAGGTTTATCGAACTGGTAATTTAGCTCATAAAAAACAACTATAGGAACTTGATAAGCGGGATATCCAAGATCAATCTTTCTTAATTTAGCGTAATGCCAAGCTCTCTGAACGATATTAGATGTAGCCACATGATCTGGGTGACGATCCATCCAGTACGGAACAAGAATTATTCTAGGCCTATACTCCCTAATCTTAGCTGCTACAGGAAGAATGGTATCTTTATTAACTTCTAGAAATGAATCGGGGAAATGCATGTTCTCTCTGAACTCTAATCCAAGAATATCCTTAGCCTTTTCAGCTTCTTTTAAACGAGTTTCCTTATCTCCCCTAGAACCCATTTCCCCAGCGGTCAAATCTATCAAACCGACACTTAAACCTTCCTTAGTGGCTTTAGCAATAGCTCCACCGCATCCCAGCTCTGCATCATCTGGATGAGGAGAAAAAACTAGAATGTCCAGCATTTCATCACCACATGGCTACCAGGATTATATGACTGAAAAACTTTCTTCATACAGTGAATTAAGCCGAGGGAATACTTATTTAAGTATTGAAAGATATTGAATACTCTTTCCTGGGGCTTATTGTTAGGGAAAAGATATTTCTTAGCCTTCATTAACTGAGAAACAATAATTTTATTTTCCTGCTTAGCGAAACGAACATAGGCATCCTCAATACTCCTCAAGATCTTCTCAACACTACGCATCCTGTACTCAACACGCTTGCCAAGCTCCTTACTAACACCAGATAGCTCTCTACGCAAATCCTTAAAACCCTCCCTAATCTTCGAGAAGTGTTTCTCCAGTTTATTACCACTCTCCTCAAGCAGTAAGCGCTTAATCAGCCTATCGATATCCCTAAGCTCAACTAAATCAACATTATATTTCTCAAGAACCTTATACACATGCCTCTCAAGAAGAGTTCCACCCATCCTAAACATGATGTTTGGTTGGGTCAAGCTAAATAATGGGTAAAGATCCTTGATCTGAGCATGATAAACAATCTCGGAAGGGCCGCCAACGTAGATATAGGTCGGGATCATAGTATCCTGAGCAATAGGTCTAAATATAGCATTAGTACTGAATCTCTCAGGGTAACGATGAAGCAAATCCAGTAATTCTTCTCTAGAGTAAATCGAGCCATTAGAAACAACATATTTATCGTCCCTAAGCATAATCCTGTGCCTAAAACCACGCTCATCAATATAGAACAATCCAACAATGTATGGAGCCTTATGTAATTTAGGCTTATAACCAAGTTGCTCTAATCGATTAGTAGTCGCGATAAATACCTTGTTAAAGCGTAAAGGATCCTCAATCAACGAAGAAAAAAGATCCTTTAAGTAAGGACGGAAAACATAAGGCTCAACAAGAATCAATCCAAACTGGCCAAGAAGACGGGTCATTAATCTGCTGAAGAACTCACCCCAGCGCTTAGATTTCCTGAACTCAGAGTAGACAATATCCTCAAAGATCTCTTTAGTGAAATCTGTTTCGGGAAGAATGCTTAGCAACTTTTCTAAAGCACCCTGAATATCAACATCACTCAAAGCGATACGCTCCAAGCTCTTCCCGAAAGAGTCCCCGAAATCAATATTAACAAACTCAACCTCATTCTCCTTCGTTTGAACAGCTAAATTATTCACCTCCAATGCATCATGATCCTCAGAAGCATTCCAGAAAAGAGGAATCAAACGGAGATTATCGCGAGAGAACTTCTCAGCATAAATGATTGCTGACAAAGCTTTATAAATAGTGTAGAGGGGACCAGTAAGGAATCCAGGTTGCTGACCAGTAACAACGAAGAAAACATTCTCTCTAAGAACTAAATCAATATTAGATAGAACCTCATCTGGGGCACCAATAAACCTATTATACTTCTCCAAGATATCCCTAAGAAGCTCGCGATTTCCTCTAAAAGGCACAGGATGAAGCTCGCCCTGGCAAAAACCCCAGAAATCTCTAATCTTGCTAGAACAATCTAAGAAATCACTAAGTAATTTGATAGGGTAGATCTCTCGCACATTAATGAGATCGCTCTCAACCATGAAGATCACATAGATAAAAAGCTGTTATAAAAAAATTAATTAATCCAAACTATTTAAGGTAAATGAATAAGAACATAAAAAGCACGGAATAGGATAGAGTAAGCACTGTTTTCAATGATTTTTTAGAAATAATACGCTTATCGGAAAACTTGAGATGATCTATAGATAAAATAATCCAAGGAATATGGTTAGGAAACTTTCATAGATAAATGTATGTAAGTTACTTCTCAATATTTCTCTTGAATCCATCTAAGAACCAAACACATTAAGTGCTAGATACTTAATTTCAAGTACTTTATATGAACTAAGTAACTATGGTTACAATAGTTTGTAACCTCGGTGCATCATGGATGCCAAAGAAAAAATATCAGGAGATCATATTTGAATTGATGAGAAAACCAGTTTTCTCGTTCAGGGAAATCTATCACTATAAATGTAGAAAAAGTGGATAAAGAGAGATTAACAGATTACTTAAACAGAATTGGTAAAAAGAGTCTAATCAATAAAGTTATGAAGTGGTTGAATGCTGAGCTTAAAAGAGCTTAAGAGCCACGCTTTTTAAAAGAGGTTGATAACTATACTTATTGTTAGATTAGATATTATCGTTTAGTGGTGAGAAATAATTGAAGTTAGAAATTAAAACAAGAGTTGGAAAAAATAGAGTGATAGTGATACCGGAGAAAATAGCAGAGATCGTTGGTATAAAGGAGGGATCAGAGGTCAAGATAACTATTAGTGATGATGGAATACTTATTAAGCCCGTCATAGATGCCATAGAGCTCTCTTAAAGGGAAGAAAATCACTAAAGTGACGCTAGATGAGTTAGAGAATGAGTCTCTTAATTTACAAGAAAAATGCTCTGAATAATGCTCATTTATTAATAGATACGAGGCTTTTAACTAAAAAATCTACTAGAAACGAATTGCTAGGATAGATGGATATAACTTAATTTAAATAACTTATATTTCTTAAGTTATAAAAAATAAGCTATTTCTAATAGGTTAACTAAAATGATCTTTGTTGATAGGAGGGAGGAGCTGGAAGCTTTGAAAAAACTTGTTGAGAACAAGATTCATGTCCTGATATATGGATTGAGAGGCATAGGTAAATCAGCATTGCTTAGAAAGCTAAAGGATGAATTATCTCCGAGATACGATGTATTAATCATAGATGGTTATCGTATCTCCTCATTAAGGGATATATCTGATATTATTGGGATGGATATAGTGGACTCGAAATCCGCTATAAGTAAGCTGCTAAGTCTAGATGAGAAAGTGATAATAATAGATGAATTCTCCGCGTTCTTTGAAGTGCTTTCTAGAGATGAGGAATTAAGAAGCGGTGAAAATGTAGCTAGACTCTTTAGGCATTATTTACAGGAACGAAGAGAGAGAAGCGGGAATTCTATCATTCTCTGCGGATCCAACATAGGGGTAGTTAGAAGAATCGCGATGCGTTACTTCGCCCCTCTATTTCGAGAATTCAAAATAATTAGAGTAGGAAACATGCCGTTAAGCTCTATACTAGAACTAGCTCAGTCATATGGAATCGAGCGGGAATACGCTCTTGAAACAGCTCAATTATCAGGAGGCAATCCACTATACGCAATCAAGATTATAGAAGAGGTTTTAACTGGGAAAACGCCCCAGGAAGCCCTAGAGCGTTTATTATCCCCTAGCGGTGACCTAGACATATACTTCTCAGTACTGTTCGAGTCATTGGACGTAGATGAGAGAAGGATCCTTTACCTAATTTCAAGAGGGTTCAGGAGGTATAAAGAAATCAAGGCAAAATCATTCAAGGATCCAGCAGCGGCACTAAGGAAGCTAGAGTTAAATGGATTAATCTATCGAGTGAGAAAAGGGAAAAAATTCGTGGAGTACGAGATAACAGATAGATTATTTAAAGCATGGCTACAGCACCAAGAGGTACCCTCCCTAGGGAAAAAAGATATAAAAACAATAATAATCACAAGCCTAGGATTCGAAGCATTAGTGAGAGAGCTATTCAGAGCAATAAACAGAGAAATAACAATAAGAGACGCAATCAATAGAGAGCTAAAATTAGAACCATTCATCTCAGTTTATAATTTGAAGAGAGGAGCCATAGAAATAGACCTAGTAGCATTCACAAGAAATCAGGAAGCAATCGTCGCAGAAGTACACTTCGGTGAACCAGCGGGGAGGAAAAAAGTTCTACAAGCAATAAGAAGCGCTAAAACCATAGAAGAAATGGGATACAGAACAAAAGAGACACTCCTAATATCCTACTTTGGATTCAATAAAGAAGCAGTAAAAGAAGCAGAGAAAACAGAAGTAAAGCTCCTAAAGGAAGAACAACTAAGAGAAATAGAGAGAAAACTAGGAATATCAATAGGATTCTGAAACAAGAGCCAGAAAAATAATTAGACATGGATAAAGAAGGTTTGAGAGAAGACACAAAAAAAGGCCAAAACTAATATTAGAG
>JALWRR010000096.1:0-871 GCA_026993975.1 Promethearchaeati archaeon
TCATCTATGAAAAACCTAACAATTGTTTATTTTGCCCTGTTAAGAGATTTAACAGGAACTGGAAGTGAGGACTATCAAACAAAGGCCAAAACATTTTTAGAACTCTATAATGAGCTTAAAGACAAAAATATACCAGATATATACATTTCTTAGTAAACCGCAATCAAGCAATAACGCGATTAATGAAATTAATACACTAATTGAAGAAATAAATGAGATTTCTCCATAATGTCTTATAAATGTCCTATAGATCTAAAAGTGTTTCACATAATTATCTCTTTTTCCAGAACTATTAGATATGAATAAGAAAAAGAATCGCAAAAAACAAAAAGATAATGAGAGTAATAATATTAACTAGATTGTTCATTTGTAAGCTATGGGATCAACAAATTGAAGAATTGAGAGTGCGCAAAAGAAAATAGAAGTATTACTTGTCTCAATTTTCGAAATGGTAGAATGGATGACTAGCATCAATGGATTGGAGAGCGATATAGAAAGAATTTCAAAGCTTGGATCTGACTAGCTAAATGATGTTGTGTTTTAAGAATTATTAGGGGAAACAAATGGAAATTTTTAACACGAGTGTGTTTCAGGGGTTTAAATACAATAGGAAAGAGATCATAGACATTATTAAACTACTTGGTAGAAATATTGAACCTTTAGCATTGATTATTCTCCTCAATATGAAGCAGTATTATGGCGAAAATTTTTTTGAAAAAATATGCAATCGAATTAAATATTTATGCGAAAATAATGGCATTGAAATTGTAGATTCATCCACAATTCTTAGAGCTTTAAAAGTCCTAGGAGACAATGATAATAAAAAAAATCTTAAAACGGGGGAAGTAAAATTAGCAAGACAGAAGGACTT
>JALWRR010000096.1:881-19411 GCA_026993975.1 Promethearchaeati archaeon
ACACGTGTCTCTGTCAGAAATAAGCACTTTAGATAAATCAGAAGAATACGTATCCACTTACAAAAAGGAAAAAGAATTACGTATCAGCGTAATTAATTTCGAGGCAATCAAATACCCAAGAGCTAAACAAGCAAGTTTCGAAGTTATTCGTTCTCCAGAGAAAGTTTTTATGGAAGATACACCAGAAGCGTTCCGTAATTATTTTGTAGATAGGTATCTTAGAATTCAAAAAATACTATTAAAAAAAGGATTAGGAAATGTTGTCACAACTAGCGAAATTAGAAACGCTAGAAAGGGGGATTTTATAATTCTAATAGTTAGAGAAAAATACGTCAGCAAGGGAGGGGCTGGAGTAATAGTAGGTGAGGATCTGGAGGGAGAAGCATTACTAATCGTTCCACTAAAAGGAAGTTTATCCATTAAGTTCAAGCATGTTTTTCTAGACAGTGTGCTTGCATTTAGAGTATCTAAAGTCACATCCCAATACTGCATGGTGGATGATATAATATTCCCCGAAATTCCAAGAATTCGTGAAAGACATCATTCGGACGAGAATGTTAAGATTGCTGTAATAGGTGACTTACATATAGGTAGCAAGGTATTTCTTCAGAAGAGGTTTGAAAACTTTATTTCATTCCTAAGAGGCGACACTAATAATAGTGAACTAAAGCGGCTAGCAGATGAAATTAACTTCATTTTGATAAATGGAGATATAGTAGATGGAGTCGGTGTATATCCAGAGCAGAGAAAGGAGTTGGAGATAGTGGATATATATAAGCAATATGAAATTGCCGCAAGCTATATCTCTAGAATCCCCGAAGATAAAAAAATAATAATTCTTCCAGGAAATCACGATGCAGCTGGAAAATTTGTGCCACAACCACCAATTCCAAGAGAGATTGCGAACGAGTTATATAAATTAGATAACGTAAAAATGTTAGGTAATCCATCATTCATTAAGATAGAAGGAGTAAAAATACTGCTTTATCATGGTTATGGACTAGAGCATAGTGCAGCGTATCTAGGAATGGGCTTAGAAGAGCCAACGAAAGTACTTATAGAATTATTGCGAACTAGGCATTTAATGCCACAGTGGGGTAAAATTCCTATAGCTCCCATAATACCGGATTATTTATGTATCGACGAAGTTCCAGACATATTAGTCGCATCGCATCTGCATATAGCGGACATAAGGATAACGGCTGGAGGAATCTTACTAGTATCAACGGGTGCTTTTCAGGGACTTACAACGTGGCAAAAACAACTTGGTATTTCGCCTACAATAGGTGTTGTGCCTATAATAGATCTGAAGAATTATGAGACAACGGTTCTAAATTGTAGTGAAGAGGCCTGCATAGTAACTAGAAGAGGAGGAAGGTAGCTAGGTATTGTGCCGCATGATTTAATAAGAGCACTAATGTGAGTGATATGGGTCAAATTATAATCTCGCAGACCAATAATGGCATAGTAATTCGATACAAAAATAAGAATATATTGTTGGATCCTGATGGCAAGGAGAGCGTGTCTAATAAACCAGACTTAATATTAATTTCACATGCGCATTCGGATCACGTTAGAGGCTTGAAATATGTATATAAGCGAGGCGTAAAAGTCATTTTATCTAGAGAAACCTATGCTATCCTATCATCTTTAGGATATAAATTACATTCTCAAGATGTAATTTTTGTTAAACCAGGTGATGAATTAGATCTTGGTGATCTTAGATTATCCGTATATAATGCTGGTCATATACTTGGATCATGCATGTTTTCGATAGAATTGCCTCGGGTCAGCATTGGATATACGGGAGATTTTAACTTTGAAGATACGCTTATTACACGAAGAGCTGATTTAATGGACGCGGATATACTGCTAATTGACGCTACATATGGTCATCCCTTGTTTAGTTTCCCTCCTAGAGACATCTTGTATAAATTAATAAAAGAGAGTTTAAAGCAATTGATTGAAGCAGGATTTATTCCTATTTTAAGAGGATATTCCCTTGGAAAGGGACAAGAATTAACCAGGATAGCTTATGATTTCGTTAAGGGGATTATCTCGGTGACGAAGGAGGTAGCTAGGTTCAATAAGTTATATGAATTTTTCAATAAGTCGAGCTTAGGGAACTATCTTGTTGGTGCTAGTGGTGATGTATTAATATGGGGTCTCAAGAGAGCCAGAGAGCTAGGAAATACTAGGTTCAGAAAGCTCACTTTTTCTGGATGGACTATAAAGTATGGGGGGCGAGGATTCCCGTTATCATCGCATAGTGGTTTTACAAAAATTATAGACTACATAGCTAGAATTGAACCAGATTTCGTAATACCACTATATAGTAATGCACCTTTTTTGACGCGATTAATACAAAAAGAGTTCGGCATTAAAGCAGATTTTTTCGGTAGTAAGACTAATAATCGGGAAATCATGTATAATATCTCGTTACGAGGCCTACTATAGCTGTTTAAATATTGTCTCCTTGATAAGCATATTTTATCTCATTAACGGAAATAAATCAATGGAAAATGAGAAAAAATTAAAATAGAAAATGTCAAATATATCTCTCAGTCAGAATTAATTACTGAATGCTGGGGCCGTAGTCTAGTGGTAGGACGCCCGGCTGACATTACGGAATGTATGCGGATACCGGGAGGTCGGCGGTTCGATTCCGCCCGGCCCCACCATTAATCTAATGGGTCTGTTATAGGTGTTACCTTTAAATAACTTTTTTCTACTACCTTAACTCCATATCACTAATGTATTAATTAGTAAAAATAAATAGAAAAACTAATGATTCTTTACCCAAAAAATCGACTAAGACTTAAATTCAAATGGTTTAAATTGAGAGTTGATACCTATGGTAGCTTTCAGTAAGCGAAAGCGGGTGGAAATAAAGTCAAATAAAATAGAGATTGGGCCTCCTAGGTTAACAATATATGAGATTGCTCGCATTATTGGTGCTCGAGCTGCTCAAATTGCAAATGGAGCCCCGATATTAATTTCTCTTGCGGAGTTTAACCTAACTAATCTTAAAGAAATTGATATTGCTCGAAGGGAATTAGAATTAAGGGTTTTACCGATTACTGTGCAGAGATGGTTACCGGATGGGAGGTATCAGAATATTCCTATACAATGGCTAAATCTAGAAAAAGGTATATAGGTTCTTGTTCCTTCTTTTGTTTTATTAGTCTCATAGATTGATTTCAGCCGATTTACCTTCTTCGGTTAGCCAATAAATAATAAGATCTAAATCCTCCTTACTGTTGGTCTCAATCTTAATTTTTACGGGTCCTAATGGGCTTTCTGAAGGAGATTCGCAGATAACTATTCGATTAGCATATAATGCCTGTTTATTGAGAAGCAAAAATGAAGTTGTCTCTATTTTATTTTTAAGCAAAAGATTTCTCACAAGTGGTTGTATTTGTCTAACTGATATCTCATGCTTTAAATTGCTTAGGAGTTCAGGCCCCCCATCCACAATAATCTCTTTCTTTGCTATTCCGAGTACTTTTATTTTGATATTTCCATGGCCATCTACTAAATTTCGGATCGCATGCAATACCTTATCCTCATTTTCTGTCGGATTAACAGTGGCAGTGATTATAATGTGAATATTCATGCTAACTTACCCTAGAAATAATCTTTTTTATGAATTCTATGCATTCATTATAGAAATCTTCGATAGACTTATCTTTATTGACAAGAATCTCATCAGCTAATGCTATAACTTCTCCCACACCAAATTTAAGTTCTCTTTTATCGCGTTCAATCAGTTTTGATATGTTCAGTACATCGTCAGATCTTTTTCTTTTCAATAAGCGTTCATATCTGATTTTTGGTGGAGCATGAATTGCTACCAATATGAATAAATCAAAAAAATTTCTAAAGCGTTCCACTTCTTCAGGTGACCGAATTCCCTCTATAACGAGAATTTCATTTTTGTTACGACTTTTTTTCGCGATATTTGATCTTATTAAATCAATAACTTTATCTGCGATAATTCCTCGTCCATATTTAGCTCTTAATTCCACAGCTATTCTTCCCACATTTTCATAAGTTAGTGGTAGGCCTCTTTTACGTGTTTCACTAAAAACAATGTCACCCATTTTAATGACACGAATACCTAATTCCCTAGCTGCGCTAGAGAAAATGGATTTTCCAGCACCAGGCAACCCAGTAACTCCTATACCTATCAATGAGAGTCCCTCATAACTCTATAAAAAGAATTTTTAAGAAATAATTGAAAATTCATGGTTAAAAAGATTAGTAATGATTATAATCGTTGCAGGGGTATTCTAATTTCCTCCCTCATTAGGCTTTCTAGTTGCTTATTCTTTATCTCTTCAAGCACTTTATCATCGTCGGCGCCGCGAGGTATATCTAGCTTAAAATTTAAGGGCATGACATGATCAATATTCATTCGCCGCCGCTTAACACCGTTTAGTGCTTTGGGACCAGTAATTAGGATGAAATTCTCATCAATTATATCAACTACAACAGCTTTTTTCCCAGCGCGTCTTCCTCTTAAAATTACAATTATTCTACCAATATCTATTAGCTTAGCCATGATTATCACCATTTTTTATAATCTTAATTAATTCATTCACTAAGCACACTCCTAGTTTTATGGATTCTTGCTTAGACAATTTAGAGGTATTTATTATTATGTGGAAATCCTTTGGATTCCATAAATCTACATTATACAACTGTTTAAATCTTTTTCTTTCGCTTGCATCCCTTAACTCGATTTCGAGTTTTGCTTCTTCATAAGATATATTCTCCCTTTGCATTAACCTAATTATTCTATCGTTCTTCCTAGCCGTTACTAGTATCTTTATAGGCTTAAGGTTCTCAATCATCTTATATGCTAACTGTGAATCGAGAACTATGTTTCCCTTAGCAGCCTCTTTTTTTACGAAATTATCAATCATTATGTCTATCTCAGGATGATTTGAGACATATCTAGTAAATTCTACTATGCTCATGCCTCTCTCTCTAGCTAAATTCCTGAATATTTGTCCGGCGGAGAGGTATCTTAAATTGAATTTCTCTGCTATACTTATTGCAATTGTTGTTTTACCAGCTCCGTGAGGACCACTAATAGCTATTATAACCAATGTTAAACCCCTAGCACTTTTTCTCTTATATTGGGGGCATATTTAACGATTACAGCAGTGATCAGTTCTTTTCTTAAGCACTCGGCACATAAATATCCACCATATGGTCTCTCTGGTCTCCTACTAGATCTTGGCACCTCCCGTGGATTACGAGGAACACCAAAAAGAGGCCTTCCGCATATAGCGCATCTATATAGATTAGTACCTTTCTTTTCATAGTGTACAGTTCGGTGTCCTCCCGGCGTTCTTTTTTGAATCTTTCTTAGTGATCTTGTTCTATATCTTAGTCTAGGCATTTTTATCACATAATTTGATTTTTTTGATACGCTAGTTACCTTAAGTTGAAGTGCGATTATAGTTGTTCTAATTTAGAGTTAAAGTATTATAAAGATAGCGTTTCTTCTAACTTTGATAAGGTTATGTAAGAATCTGTTTATTGTAAATTATGATGGTCTATAACCGAGTAGCTTTAAAAGAGCATTTATTACGGAAGATACAACTATGGATGTAAGTACATACCATGAAAAAGCAGATATTCCCGATAAATTGATACCATTATATTCAGTATAATTCATGGGGCCTAGATAAAGTGGACCTAACCATTCTACTGGAAGCTTAAAAGGAAGCGCTAGTACAGTAGATAGGCCGTATGCTCCAATGATGATATAGTAGACAATGAAAAATAGCAGAAACGTGATCATCATTGGTTTGAATGTTTCGCTAGCTACTTCTAGTTGCAATTTATCAATTATTTCCTTTTCTTTTTGAACCTCACTGATTAATCGAGGATTCCCAGATCTCATAGCGTTTTTATATTTCGTACGCCATTTTTTTATTCTAGAATTATATCGTCTCAACTTATCAATATCAGTAACAACTACTTGAACAACAGAGTAAACTATAGCTAATAGAAGCGACACAAAAAATATGAATAGAGCGGATATGGGTGGTGTACCAAATGTTGTTCTTATCCATGCAAAAATATCTAACTGCATTATTAATCAACCAATAGCTAACTAGTTAGCTAAATGTTTAATATTCTTAATTCTTGGAGCGCTAATACTATGTTCTAAAGATCTATTTTCTTCTTTTTGGTTGCCCCCAACGTAACCCTAGTACGAATCTCTTATAATAGTTTTCTCGATTCCGTATCCTTGGGGGAGGGCTTCTTCTAGCTTTCGGCGTTAATCCAAGTGCTTTCATTGCTTCTAGTGTTGCTCTACGGACTTTACCAGCTTTATCCAGCGATCCATGCGTCATTTTATTCCCCTATAAACCTTTACTCAAGAATAAGTCTCTATGACTTCAAATATAAATCTTAACGAATAAATTTATTTCCAAAATAGCTTTCAATAAAATGAAAAATAAAACGAAACTTTAAATTATATTTGTTTCGTTAATAAGTCTACTGTAAATAATAGATGGAATTGTGAAATATTATGTCTACCACTAAACTACAAAGTAGGCAGGAAAATAAGGCAATTATGGAAAGAGAGAAAGAGTGGCGGCATAAAGTTATACAGGAATTATCTACATTACCTGGTATTGGGCGTAGTATCGCACTTAAGCTTTTTGATGCTGGATATACCTCCATTAGACTTATTGCAGTTACATCGCCACGTATTCTAGCTGAGGAAGCTAATATAGGAGAAAAAACAGCTGAGAAGATCGTTAGTGCTGCGAGGGAGATGATGGGTCTTGAATTTGCTACAGCTAGGGAGTTTCTTAGCAGAAGAAAAGATGTTAAACATATTACCACAGGGTCTTTTTCTTTAGATGAGTTGTTGGGTGGCGGTGTTGAAACACAAGGAATTACTGAGTTTTATGGAGAGTATAGAACTGGAAAAACACAGATTTGTCATACCTTAGCTGTTACTGTTCAGTTGCAGCCGGAAAAAGGGGGTTTAAATGCGAGAGCTTTATATATAGATACTGAAGGTACCTTTAGACCAGAGAGAATAATACCAATTGCAAAGAGATTTGATTTGGATCCAGATAAGGTACTAGAAAACATAATTGTGGCTAGGGCTTTTTCTACAGATCATCAAATAGAAATAGTTAGAAAAATCAAGAAGTATATTCAACCTAGAAATATCGGACTTATCGTGGTAGATTCGCTTACGAATCACTTTAGAGCAGAGTATGTTGGGATAGATACCCTTGCAGTAAGGCAGCAAAAACTAAATATTCATTTACATGATCTACAGAGAATAGCATTTGCGTTTAATATTGCTGTAGTCGTAACTAACCAGGTAGTTACTAATCCAGCTACGTTCTATGGGAGTCCTATTAGTGCTATCGGTGGGAATATCCTGGCTCATAATGTGACTACTAGAGTCTCGCTTAGAAAGGGAAAAGGAACGAAAAGAATAGCTAAATTGGAAGATAGTCCTTATCTCCCAGAGAGCGAGGCAGTATTTGAGATTAGTGATGAAGGAATAAAAGATTCCGAGCTGGAAGAATAAATAATTACTACCTAACTTTCTTGACATAATTTATTATTCGTTCAGCGATTTTTTCTCCTATCCCCGGAATTCTCTTTAGCTGGGTGATGTTAGCTTTAGATAAGTCCTTAAGGGTTCTAAATCCATGTTGCATTAAGATATTGGCTCTTACTCGACCAACGCCTGGGATACGGACGATCTCAAGTAGATCCTCTGTAACTCCATGATAAACCCTTAATCTCAGTATTTCTATTTGCTTTATAATAATTGGTGGCATCTTAATAACCTTAGCGATTTCTCTTGTACAGTATAGAAGCCATTCAAATAGCCTTATGAGCTCTCTGAAGTCTCCAGCTCCAAAATTGGGTGAAAAAATGCGTAATATTTCTTGGATAGGGTATCCGTTTATCCATAGTAATAACATGCTTGTAATTCCGATCATCGCGATTTCTTCTTCATCATTTGCACTTACTTCATAATATCTCTCCTTGGATAGCATTTTAATTGATTCAATTAAGTGGCTATTAGTGCTTTCTTTAATTAGCTCAAATATATCAGGGGGTAACTCGAGAATAAACTGAGATAATTTAGTAATGTTAGTTAGTAATCTCTTAGCAAAATTACTGATGTCTTGAGTTCGACTAATAGCTAATAATAATGCTAAAATGAGTTTATTTTTACTGATATTATCCCGCTCAGTAAGTTCTCTTAATGCTCCTAAAATCAATTGAGCGCTGCTCGGATCTATATATAAACTCGAGATTTTCCTACCAAGTCTTGTTGCTACATAACCAGTTATTTTCTTGGAAATAAATCCCCATTCAGCAAGCTTGTTTATACTTCTCTTAATGTTTTCTTCTAAAGTGCTAGCGGAATAATAATCGCCATATTTTTCACACTGCCAATAAAAGAAAGTATTTCTAAAGAAGTGAAGTATATCATCTAGCTTTAATGCATCTGCATGTGACGCAACCAGAGCTAATAACTGTTGCCTAATTGCTGGTAAGTTGTGTCCTAATTTACTTCTAATCAGCTCTAAAGAGCCAAATATATACGTGCTAAAGAGGTCAATTAGATTTTCACTGTTTCTAGCAATCAAAACTGCTTCTCCTACAGTATCTAAACCAGGTCTACCAGCGCGCCCTGCTCTTTGCTTATATTGAGCTACACTTATTCTCTGGTAACCAAAAACGGGATCATAATATAATGTTTCTATGATTACTCTACGCGCTGGAATATTAATTCCCGCTCCTAATGTTGGAGTTGCAACTATTACACTAATTTTTCTTTGTCTAAATGCTTCTTCAATAATTTTTCTTTCTTCGTATGTTAACCCAGCATGATGAAATGCGACTCCACTCTTTACTAATTCAGCTAATTCCTCCGTGAGGGGTGTTATTTCATTTATTTTTAAGAGTTCTTCTGCAACACTACGTGCATGTTCGCGATGTACTTGCACCAAATTTAACTTATTTAGGAATCTTGCAATTTGTTTAGCTGTGGTTTGAGCTAGCTTTCTCGATCTCCTAAACACTAGAATCTGCCAATTCGTCTGATATCTAATGGATCTCTTAAGCAGATCATACACAAGATCCAAGATAAAACCTATCTTGCTTTTTATCTTTACTGGAGGCTTAATTATTGGTTCAAACACGACATCTCCATTAATAGATCTCTCAGACATAATTTGTTTGATTTTATTTGTCATTCTGTTATGGATTATTTCTCTTTTAATTTGAATTGTGCGCGTATAGCGAATATTCTCTACTTTAATCTGTTCACCTAGAATTTCATGTATCTGCGTTTCTATTTTCTTCTTTTCCCTAGTTACGAAGTCATCTAGAGACCGCTGATCATGCAATGAAACTTTATCGTCGTGTGAAGATGCGCTATGAGTAGAATTAACAATAATGTACTCTATTTCCTCGGGTAATGGATCGTAAAAATAAATTCCAGCGTCTTCGGGGAGATACACGCCTTCGCGTAATTTGACTGGTCGATAATTACTTGTTATAAGTTCCGCACCAAGCCAATCTGCTATTTCTTCACCATTTGGAATTGTTGCTGATAGAGCGACTATCTGATAATTAAGCATTTTGAATGCAGTTATCACAGAATCAAGCAAGCTTCCTCTATTAATATCCCCTATTAAATGCATTTCGTCTATTATAATAATCTCAACCATATTCATCCATTTAGGCATTTCGCGGCGTAATAAATCTGCTTTTTCATAAGTAAGAATTATTAAATCGTTTTCTAATCCTATTCTCTTAACAGATTTTTCTCGATAATCTCCAGTAGATATACCGATCTTAATGAATGGATAACGTGTACTTAACGTGTTTTTTACTTCCTCTGCGAGAGCTTTATATGGCACCAAGAATAGTGCTTTCCTGCCATGAATTATGTTTATAATAGCTAAAATTTCTCCAATAAGTGTTTTTCCAGAGCCCGTTGGAGCAACTATAACAAGATTTTTTCTTTTTAATCCAGTTTTAATCCCTTTAAACTGGAATTCCCTAAGAGCAGTTATGCCCTCTCTTTGGAGTGAGCGCTTTAATACATCTGGTAGAAAATCAAGAGAGTCTATTGATACATCTTGATTAGCCAACTAGCATGCCTCTTAGATATTGTCTTTGTCAAGCATTAATAAACAAATAGTTTAAAATTATAGAACAGGTTTAAAAACATTTTTCCAAAACTTGAAATAGATTTTTAATGAGTTATTTTAGAAGAGTTTGGAAAAGCGTATATTAACTCCTGATCCCTAATATTGGCTAAAAAATAAAGTTAGTAAAAGTGGAGTCTAGATATGAAGAGGCGAGTATAAATGACAGATGAGTTATTAGGAGGCATAAACGAATCTCTTACATTACCAGAAGAACTTAGAAGAGCTATTGAAGCATCTCCAGAGGAACTAGTTGATACAGATTTACGGAAAGTGTCGCGAGAACTCAGTAAAAAGTTTAATGAGTTGCGTGAGTTAACAAAATTACTGATAGAGCAGAGAAAAGAGAAAATAGCTGTTCTGAAAGATGAGAGAAATAAGAGGGATGAGTTAAATGAGAAAGTTAAGGAAGTAGCTCAAGCAATAAGGCAATTAAGAGAACGGCGTAGAGAATTACAACAGTTTATAAACGATAAGAAGAACGAGGGGAATCAGTTAAGAAACAAAATCAAGGAGTTATCGGAGAAGATTAAGCTGTTAGAGCAGGAATTAAAGGGCTTTAACAAAAGGGAGTTAAAGAGATTAGAAGCGAATATAGAGCGTCTCGAATGGGCCCTTCAAACGCAATCTTTGCCAGATATAATTGAAAGACGTTTAACAGAAAGGATCCTTAGAATGTCAGAACGGCTAAAAGAATTGCGTGAAAAAGAGGAAAAGTGGAAGGAATTAGTTAAAATGAAGCAGGAATTGGATCAATATAGGATGGATCTTAATGCGCTGCGTAGATCGCTAGCCATCTACTATGATGAACGAAGAAAACTGGATGAGAAAATTGCCGAGCTAGTAAAGATACGTGATGAAAGAAAAAATGAAGCAGATAAACATCATCATCAGGTACAGGAACTTAGAAATGAGATAGAGGCTATAAATGAGAAATTATCTGAAATTAGAGAGCTTAGAAATAAGATCATGCAAACGCTCAGGAGGATTAGTAAGTTGAGAGAGGAGCAAGAGGAAATCAGGAGAAAAGAGGAGTTAAAGAGAATAATTTCAGCACGTCTTAAAGAGATTCAGGAGAAATTTATAGCGCAAGGTAAGCTTGATTATGAGGATCTAGAATTCCTAGTAGAACATGGATTACTGACTGATGACCTCTTGGAAAGAATGATGTCTGTTGGTGAGGAGGAACAAACTGAAGCAATATTAGAACAATTAGAGGAAGGTCTATCTAAAGAAAAAGATGAGGATAAAAACCAGGATGAAACATAGTGTCAGTGAATTGGTTCTAGTGATCTTCTCATAAACTTTAATGCTTCAGTTTTTCTTCCTGGGACTCTTATTTCTCTGACACCTTTTGATAGAAGAATGGATAATTCTATCGCAAGTTTGATTAATCTATTAGCGTTCTTATTAGTTATTTCGCAATTTATCTCTATATGTGGGGGATTATAATCCACAAAGATAAAGTTTAGACTATGCCTCAGATCATAAACAATTTCAAGCACTCTCTTCGATAGATACCTCGAACCATACCGCGAGTCGTCAGAAGAGAACATAATTTCATTGCTTAGCTTCTTTACTCTTATTTCCTGAAGTTGTGAAAGATATTTCATGATTTTAGATATGATTTTCCGTTTTTTTCTAGGGATTATAACTAAGGAAGTAGAAGGTTTTCTATCCATATTCACTCGGATTATAAAAATATCTGGTAGCGTTTTGAATATTTTATATAAATAATACACGTAAGTCCTGCGTTCAATTAATGAAAATTCGATTTCCATATTAGCTATTGAGGTTCCATCTTTTAGTTCAACCTTATAAATGAGATCTAGATTCCCTTTTAAACCTCTTTGAACGATTCGAGCGTTACTAAATTTGCCTAAGGATTTTTCTGTTACCTTAGAATAAAGAGTTAATGTTTTCCCAATATCTTTAGCTCCCTTTATATACGCCAAAGCAATTGGAGCTAAGAAGACTAGTACAAAAACTAGTGTTAAAAGCAATAAATATAGCCAATCAGGAATCATCAATATAGACACCAATAAGGATATTCAAGAAATTTTTTTATATTTTTACTTCCAAGCTATATTTTTGTAATCGCAAAAGAAATATATCGAGTGACGCCGGGGTTGCCGAGCTGGAACGGCGCTGGCCTGGAGAGTCAGTGGCGATTACGCCTCGCGGGTTCGAGTCCCGCCCCCGGCATCATGTCTTCTAACTTTTTAAGCTGAGGAGGTAAATGGATTAACCAGTTCCATGTTTTTAATGCCCAGAAGTAAATGGATAGACGTATTGTGTCAAATGTCTTTTAAATGCGTGTGATAACATGTTCATTTTGAGAAAAATTAAGTAAGCTAACTTAATAAGCATAAAATAATTAGGGATTCCCGTTTAGAAGTGGGTATATAACAATGACTTTGAAATTTATAGAAGGATATCCTGCATTGCTCATTAATTCAAACATATTAATTATTTCTGACTTACATTTAGGCAAGATCAATATCAGGGATCATAAAGTAATTAATGACGTTTTTGAGGATGAATTAACTAAAATTAAGTATTTGCTTGAGAACTATTCTGTAAGGACTTTGATAATAAATGGAGACGTAAAAGAAGCGCTTGGAAGACCGTCTAAAATTATTGTAAAGCAAATAAATGAAATGCTTGATCTAATTTTATCGTATGCTGATAAAATCATCATTATTCAGGGAAATCATGATGGCCGGATTATAGAGCTTCTGAATAAAAAGGTATTAATGAATCAGCAGCTTGAAGTAAAGAAACTTGAATATGTTTCATTAAATAATCTACGGCTATTAATCACACATGGTCATAATAAACTTAGCTGTGAGCATTTAAAAGAAACAAATATAGTAATTTCAGCTCATATTCATCCCGCTTTATCTCTATTAGATTCAAGCCCATTAAAAGTGAAGATTTGGGGGATTTTTGATATTTTGATTAATTGTAAAGATGTAAGGCAGCTTAAATGGATATTGATGCCAGCGTTTGCATCGTATATTTCAGGATTGTCCTTAAGCAGTATAAGCAATAGCATGCTACTAGAATTATCACCCTTTCCTAAAAAAGAATCAAAAATATTTAAAAGAAACTATTTCTTACTAGATTTAACACCTATAGAGAATGGTGATTGATTTTGGGTCTGCAAAAAGGGAACGCATTTAAGTTTATTATGGCTGGTAATCGAATAGAAAAAGCTTTTAGTATCAGCGCGATAATTTTTCTATTATCTAGCATTGTTCTTCTTGGTTATTGGGCTTTAGATAGAACTTATAACCGGTTTTTTGTTTTAATAATGAACCCCTTACTACTTTTCGTTGCTACATTAGTGTTAAGGATTAAATTAATGGATATTGTTGATAATGCTAAAGATCTTGCTAAAAGTAACTATGAGAATTTAGGTCTAACTATAGAGGAAGCCACAAGGTTATTTGAATATAGAGACGAGTTAAAAGCTGTAAGAGATTGGTTTACTATGATAATTGCGATGACTTCATTATCGTTATTAATAGCATTCATTTTTCCTGTTTAGAGATGCAATAGGTGAGGCGACATGTATATAGCAGAGATATTGCGTGATTATAACATCTATATTTCGATAATACTACTATTTTTCGGACTTTTCATTACCGCGTATCTCTTAGCAAAGTTTTATAAAAATCCTAGAGAAATAAAAGTAAAGGACCTGTTCCTGATAGTGCTGAGCACTGGGCTATTAAGCGCAGGAATATTGCTCCAATTAGCGTTTTGGAGCGTAATTTGAGCATATTTTTACTTGAATTTGTTAATGATATAATGATAAACGTTCTTTCCAGTTATTATAGCTTCCGAGATAAGGGAACGCAAGTATTAATGAAACTTTTTTAGAGTCGATTAAGAAGATTCTATATGATATTGTTAAAAGCCATATACTATTTTATTGATATGGAGGGTTATTAAATGAAGAATGGTCCGAAAATAATTGTAGAACCACCAGGGCCAAAAGCAAGAGAAATTATTGAAGAAAGCAAGAAATATCTGGCAACAACAACTCGTGAGTTTCCTTTAGTAATAGTTAGGATGGAGAACGATCTAATAGAAGATATTGATGGTAATATTTATATTGATTTTGCAGCAGGAATCGCGGTTGCTAACGCTGGAAGTAGAAATCCAGAGGTTTTAGAAGCAATTAAACAGCAATTAGAGAGATACATTCACTCTGCTCCACATGATTTTTACGATGATTTGCAATATAAAGTAGCTAAACTTCTAGCGCAGATCACACCTGGAAATTTCGAGAAAAAAGTTTACTTTGGGAATAGTGGAACAGAAGCGGTTGAAGCAGCTATAAAGCTAGCAAAGAGAGCCACTAAGAGACCGAGATTAATATCGTTCATAGGCGCATTTCATGGAAGAACGCTAGGAAGCCTTGCTTTAACAGCTAGTAAACCAGTTCATCAGAAGGGATACTTTTCAACTATTCCTGGTGTGGAACATGTGCCTTATGCTTATTGTTATCGCTGCCCATTTAGATTAAACCGAGGGTCTTGTGATTTTTGGTGTGCAAAATATCTTGACGAGATAGTCTTTCAATCATATGTACCGCCAGAAGAAGTGGCTGCTATAATTGTAGAGCCTGTGCAAGGAGAAGGAGGATATATTGTTCCGCCTAAAGAATTTATTCAGGAGCTAAGGAGGATTGCAGATAAATACGGTATACTACTTATAGTTGATGAAATACAATCTGGGCTAGGTAGAACTGGAAAATTATGGGCTATAGAGCACTTTAATGTAGTGCCAGATATAATGACTTCTGCGAAAGCTATAGCAGCTGGGCTTCCTCTTGGCGCTACAATATTTAGAGCTGACCTTGATTTCGAAGAAGCTGGCGCACATAGTTCAACTTTTGGAGGTAATGCAATAGCGCTTGCTGCAGCACTAGCAAACATAGAATATATTGTTAAGAATAAATTACATGAGAGAGCTGCAAGGCTTGGAGAAAAAGCCATGAAAGTGCTTAAAGAAGCTCAAGAGGAAATTGATATTATAGGAGATGTTAGAGGATTAGGATTAATGATTGGAGTGGAGATAGTGAAAGATAAAGAAACCAAGCGCATAAACAAAGAGGCAAGAGATAAGATAATTAACTTAGCATTGAAGCGTGGTTTAGTATTATTGCCTACAGGTAAGAGTGTTATTCGTATAGCTCCACCATTAACCATAGAAGAGGAGCATTTAGATAAAGGGCTAGACATCCTAATTAACGCAATTAAAGAGGTTTCTAATGCATAAGAATATAGCCTCAAGATGTATGAATTTGTAATAAATAAATCATGTATAGAGGAACTAATCTATAATTATATTTTTTTGCTCATGTATACGCCTTCTAATCTGTAACCAAAACGACGATAATATTCTCGTACTCCTATGCCCGAAATTATTACTATTTTATTTGCATCGTACTCACTGCGTGCAATTTCTTCCGCTAATTCTAGTAATTTGGATCCAAAACCTTTATGTTGCCATGAATCATCTTTGTGCTTACCGATAGGTAAGGCAGATCCATAAACATGTAATTCCCTTACGATCATAGTATTCTGAGTTATTTCTGGTCTATGCGCAAGTTCAGATGGTTTTCTTAGTCTCAAAAAGCCCACGATTATATCATGTTTAACATCCTCTGCAGAAATAAATATTTCTTCGCCTAATGAAGCACGATACTTCCTAATAATGAAATTTACTTTCTCTGGTCTTAAACCAAACTTATAGTAATTTATTCCAGCTTCACGACACCTAATGCATCTACAACGCCATCCTTTCTCCCTCATATATTTTCCTACAACTTGTCTCAGATTTCCTGTAGTATAGCCTGCCTCTATCATGTATAGAGGAATATCCCTCTGTACTCTTTGTATTCTTACCCACGGTGGAACCATTTTCTTTATTCTGGCTATCGTATCTATTAACTTATCTTCCTCATAGGGAATATATTCTCCCTTTTTCCACATTCTGTAGAGTTCCGTACCTTTGATTACAGCAGTAGGATATATCTTTAGCATATCAGGTCTAAAATCAGGATCATCAAAAAGCCTTTTAAATGACTCTAGATCCTTCTTAGGATTAGAGAAAGGTAAATTAAGCATCATATGAGCAACAATTTTTAATCCAGCATCCTTAGCTATTCTAAATGCTTTTCTAACAGCATTAACATCGTGATTTCTCTTGATTAGTGATAATATCTCATCATCTAAAATCTGTACTCCTATCTCTACTCGTGTCGCGCCATAAGACAACATTTCATCTACTTCTTTCTCATAGCAAAAATCTGGTCTAGTCTCTATTGTTAATCCTACTAAACGATACTTGCTAGTTTCAAGTGATTGCTGTAATTCTCGTAATGACTTATCTGGGTGCTTTTTTCCTAGTAATCCTTCATAAATCCCTCTTATAAAAGCCGTCTTATAGCTTTTTGGCGCAGAAATAAATGTACCACCCATTATGATTACTTCTATTTTCTGTACATCATGACCAATTGCCTCTAACTGCTTTATCCTATGAACTACTTGTTTAAATGGGTCATATCCTAATTGGTATGCTCTTCTTGCAGCAGGTTCATGTCCAGTATATGATTGAGGAGTGGGATTTTTATTCTTTATACCCCCTGGACAATAGATGCATTGTCCGGGGCATGGTAAAGGTTTTGTCATTACCGCTACTACTGTTACTCCAGATAAGCTTCGAATAGGTTTATTTTTTAAGACAGCTTTTAGCTTGTCTATGTATTCTCTAGGAATACTATTTAGGATCTCATAATCTCTTGGTAATCTCTTTAAGTGATATTTTTTACCGATATCGCGCTTTAACTTATCAATTATTCTCTTATTGAGTTTCTGTCCAGTGGAAATACTTTGTATTAGTCTATTACGGATTTCTAATATTGCTTGATTCTCAGCACTATTAGTAGCTTTCTTAGTTATATTCTCAGCAAGCATCACTGGTCCTCATTAAGTAGTTATCCAGCGCTAAAATTAATATTAAGTAGACATTAAGTAATGCTATTTTTGTAGGATACGAAAAGTATATAAAGTCATTCTGCTTTTTCTATATATTCCAGATTAATACAGTATGAATCTAGAGATAAGAAACTTAAAAATGGAGGGGGTAGCTCAGCCGGTAGAGCGCGGGACTGTGGATCCCGAGGTCGCGGGTTCGAATCCCGCCCCCCTCCCCATGCACCGCTTGTTTTTAAAAGATAATACCCTCTATAGTAAGTCTCTTTTTATAGTCCTCTCGTAGCGAAAATCTACATAATTAGCATCATGATTACGTAGGAAGTTAATAATGCCGCAATGATTAGTAGTAATCTTATAATTAATGTGGATACTACTTCTTTTTCGCTCAGAGAATTGAATAGGATAAGCATTAATGACGCTCCAGTAATAATTGAAATAAAGATGTCTCCTATTATCAGTACAAAATCCATTATATTTTGGTTTTCTTTTAGCCCAATCACATGCACTAAAGTTTGGTTTTTTAATATCAAGTTCATACTTATATAAATAATTATTCCTAGTGAGATAGCTAGCAGAGTAGTAATTATCGTAGCTTTTGACACGTATTTATCCAAGTTCTGTTTTCTATTTAGCTCTACTTGCTTCTTTTTCTGTAATACCAATATTAAATTAGGAAGAAATTTTATAAGATTAGACGTGTTTTTTCTAAGGCTCTTTACAATGATGCTGAACATAATTCTCATATCAGTATCATGGCTAAAATAATATTTGTTGAGATAGTCATATACCTGATCTTCAGAAAGAAGATATGGGTTTTCTTTAAGTAATTTTGATTTAGCAATAATATATTCGAGATTATAACCCTTATCTATTTCATTTATAATATTGAATAAAGCTAATATACTAGCTTTATTTTCCATGTTACTGCCCATATAGAGTTCCTCTTACATTTTTTATTTCGCTTATTTTTTTATTAACGTAATTAAGTATATAACCGAACAAAATTAATTGAGAGAGCACGACTAGAAGCGAGAGTAATATGCTAGTATTTAAAATAAGACAAATAATTTCTCATCTTTCTTTTCACATTATTGAATTTAACCATATTTTAACCTCTAAATCTATGCCTAATGCCTTACACTCTGATGATTACATTACTAGTCTTTACTTTAACCCTGTTAGTTTCATAGAAATGAACAACTATCCACCAAGAATTTTAGAAAAAAAGTCATTACAATCAGCAATGAAAGACATAATGCTAGTAGTTGAAAGATATGTTAGTGACTTAGCG
>JALWRR010000097.1:0-1915 GCA_026993975.1 Promethearchaeati archaeon
CGGGGAATAGGAGGCCTCGATACCGCTTAGCTCGGAGATCAATGAGTTTAGTATAGGCGAATAATTGACTTGTATCACTATGATTTATATCTCCAATAGGGCTAATAGACTTATTGGGGCCTAAGGCCATGTGAGACGCCTTAGGTAGCCCTTGCTAAATAATTGGCCTTAGGCCCCCTAAAAACATAACTAGTCGTATAATTAGATGCGATTAAAAAAACTCCGACCATCTTCGTGTTTTGAGGCTTATTTATGAGCGTGAATCTAAATGATGCTTAATAAAGATTTTATCAAGAAATTCACTTCGATTGGCTGGGGCCTTAATCTCTTTATTCAAGTTATTTACGTTCTCGACTTAACTTGGTTTATTTCAAGGATGTATAGCTCTCTGGTTGATCCATGGTTACTTGTATTTAAGATAATTATTCTTTCAGCTCTATGGCCTATTAGCTACTTGCTTTTTCGTAGATTTATGACGGATGACGTGTTCGCTGTGAGAATCCAGAAATACTCTGTGATCTTTTTTATGCTCTTAACGCTTGTTCTAGGGCTTGATTACATTCTTTATGGCTTGAGTACTTATTATGTCTCATTCGCATTAATGCTTATCTGGGAGATTTTCGCTTTCCTTGGAGTTTTCCTTGGGGTACTAGTGTGGTTAAGCAGTGTTTACTTTTTATGGATGCTTAACCCTGTGCTCATGAGCATTATTTCATTCGGAGTAGCTGTAGTAATTATGATTGTTATTCGAAGCAAATCCATTTCCTAACTAAAGTAATTTTCCTCCCCTATTTTTTGTTTATTAATGATTTCTTGACGCATTTTGAGGAGACGAAATTTTTAATTATTTATTTGGATAAATAGATATTTTGGAATAATTGTGTTGATGACTTTAATGCAAGATATAGATGAAATTGATTTAAAGAACTATATTGGGGATGCCATTATTTTTTCTCCATTCCACGTATTTCTCCTTGTTTATGTATTATTACCAGCTATGTTCACGATTATTTATGTACTTCGTTCTTTATACGCGTTTACACCTACCTTGAACGCGAACTTTGAGCTAAATCTTGACATTATCGTGTCTATAGCGATGTCTATAGTTCTATCTTATCCGCTAAGGCAGATCTCTACGAGACGTTATCATTTAATTGTTGAGGAATCCTATTTCCTTGCTTTTAATTTCAAGTGGGAGATCAAGGTAGATAGGAAGGATATATCTGAGATTCTTCATCTTGCCAGTGATTCTCTCGACTACACATTTCTTGACTTATTCAATTACCCTGATTTCATCGGTAATTTCCTCTATTACTCATTCATCTACATAATGGTTGATGTTTTTGTTTTTCTCATGCTTGATCTCTACTCCTTGAGCTTTGTTCTCATCCTGTATTCATGCTCATTAGCTCTAAACATTATTATTAGTGTGAGATTTCCAATCAAGAAAGCGATTAATCTGAACTCTCTTGTAACTAATTTGACTAACTTATTTATATTCTCCATAGCTCTACGCGAAACCTTACTTTATTCCTGGTTAATTTATGTTAGTACTCCTGAACACTCGTTCTTTAAACCCTTCGTTACATTCTTTTTTGTAGCCACTGTAATGACTCTTCTCACTCCACTATTCATATATATTGTTTGTAGAGATGACTTATTCAAGAGGTTCTTTGAGAAGTCGCTAGTAGTAAGGTTGAGAGATGGAGAGAATTTGCTTATATATTGCTCTAAAAAACACACTTTCATGCAATTATATGACTATCTTAGAACACCATATCTATCGCTAGATATAATTCAAAAACAGAATGCTAGGATTACTTCGAGTATAAATCGCGTCACTTAATCTTTCTTCTTCGTCTCAACTTTCTTAACTGATGCAGCCCGGTTTCTTCAGCCCCTTTTGCAACTCTAT
>JALWRR010000097.1:1925-5275 GCA_026993975.1 Promethearchaeati archaeon
TGTTTTTATGGAATTTATCATAGATTTTGATGAATTTATTGAGCGCTCTGCTTACAGCTTCTTTCTTGCTTATCTCCCCCTCTTCAACCGCCTTGAAGTAGGATTCTATCTCTGCTCTTATTTTTGGATCTATTACTTCGGGGACTATTTCTTTTAGAGCCATAGCTACTGATAATCCGTATCTAGTTGGTATTAATTTACCTTCTCTCCGCACAACGTATCCCCTATCAATATTCTTCTTTATGTGCTCTGCAAATGTCGCATCTGTTCCGATTCCTAGTTTATCCATTAGTTTTACGAGTTCGCTTTCACTTATTGGCTTAACTATTTCAGGTATCTTCTCTTCCACACCCCTATCAATTACTCTAACTTTAACTTGTTTAAGCTCCCTGATAACGCTAGCTAATTTCTCATCAGCAAGGTTCTGGATTCTACGGTAAGTATAGATTCTTAAGAAACCTAGTTCTTCTGGAATAATTATCTCCGTCTTGAATTCGTTTCCGTTTGAATCAATAGCTTTTACCTCGTACTTCTTTAACTCAGCATCCCTCATGAAGTTCGCTGCGAAGTGCCTGCATATTAACTCATATAATTCTCTCGCTTTTGGACCAATCTTCTTTCTTATTTTCGCTGGATCAATAAATTTTGTGGGGTGTATTGGTGGGTGAGCGTAATCATCTCTCTTTCCCTGCTTTGGTTGACCAATATCTATGTTTCTATCAATGAACTTCTTTTTCTTCATTTCATCCAGTATTCTATAGGCATACGATAAGATCTCCCTAGAATACCTCTCCGTCTCTGTTCTCGGATAAGATATTAGTCCCTCTAAATATAGTTTCTCAGCCAGTTTTAGTGTCTTGAAGGGAGATAGTTTCAGGTATCTAGCTGCTAATTCAGCTAGTCTCGGAGTATTAAGAGGTGATGGTCTACTAATCCGCATAGTTTTCTTCTCAATTATCTTGATTTCTAATTCTTCATCAACTCTACCTAGTTGATTCATGGCTTCTCTTTTAGATTCATACGTTTTACTCGATACAAGCTTCAGCTTGAATCCATTTAATCGAACAATCAAGTATATTTGGTATTTCTTCTCTTTTTCAGCTCTCTTCCTGGACTCTATGTGCTTGAGGTATTTATCGACGATTAGACCTAGAGTGGGTGTCTGGCAGGGACCTATCGATAGTATTGGTAAGCTGGTATCTCCAAACCTCTGATGGAATTTCATTGTAGCTAATCTAGTGAAAGCTACACCGTATCTCAAATCTAGTTCTTGTCTTACTTCTGATGCATCAATCTTCCTCTTATCGAGTTTACCTAGATTCTCCTCCCTGAAAGCATTTCTCAGCTCTCTCCTTGTTAATGAACTGAAAATAGCTCTCCTCACTCTAATATTCCTATTGATTTTCTTGGCGATTAAGTCGGCTACCTGCATACCTATATTCTCGCCCTCCCTATCATAATCAGTGGCTATTATGATTTCATTAGCCTTCTTAACTTCCTCCCTAATTAAATTAACGACCTTTCTAGACTCCTTTCTAACTATTTTCGTTAGAGGAGCCCTAGTTAATAAGTACTTGGGATCCACATCTCTCCAAGGTTTCTCATGAATCTCCCTAGAGAACTCCGTAGTGTATAGGTGCCCTCCAGTTCCAGTTACTCTATAGAGTTTTCCATCCTTATTAATAACCCAGAGCTTGACTGACCTTCTTCTCTCAGATTTGATTCTGCTTGAGGATTCCGATAGCGCCATCGCTATTCGCTCAGCAGCTTTAGATTTCTCCGCTATAACTAGTACCTTTTGCACTCCCTTATCACGCATCCCAGACACTTAAACAATTTTCATGCTTAAGAAAAATGAGACATAGTATTAAAAATGATTACCAAAGATTATTGTGATTAAATAATTCAATGAGTGCTAGTTATGAAGAGCAATGATCTAAGCGCAAAAATCGGGAGAATTCTCGGGATTTTAGGAAGCTATGGTTTGATCTGCCAGATCAGTATTGACGAGTTCTTAACTTACGTGACAGCACCCACAGTCACTGGAGACATAACCACTCTCAAAGATATTATCGAAAACGAGTTCTTAATCCTGCATGAATTAGCTGAAATATGCATTTTCAAGAAAATGGGAGTAGAGATAAACAAAGAGATCTTTATAAAATACCCAGATCTAGCCTATAGAAACCATTTAGAAGCAATGAGAATAGAACTGAAATACGCACTCACAAAAAACAATAAGGAGTGGATTAAGAAACGATTAACAGATCTTGAATCCTACCTAAATGATCCAGAAATGCCACAAGAACTAAGGAGAATCTGCAAAGCTTTACTAGAGAAGTACAGAAACACTTAATTAATAATACAAATTGCTATGAGAATACTAAAAGTATTAAATCAACTTGCTTACTCTTAGGCATTTAGGCTCAGTTTGAGATTATTCAGGAGTATTACTCAATAAGAAATAATTTTATTTAAATATGGAACTAGTACTATAGGATACAGAATATGGCTTCAGATAACTTTATCAGGAGAGTTATATTCAAGCGGTGTAAATCATGTCCCTTAAGCATGAAGAGATACATTATAAGAATCAGATAGACGGCATAATACATGAACTAAAAGAAATAAAATCAATGATCAAGTTAATAAACTCAAAACTCAATACGCTAATAACGCTTTACTATCTCTCTAACGAGAGAAAGAAAATATACATATGGATGAATATGGATCCAAATCCAGAGAAAGATAATACATATTACCTTACAGCGATTCTCTACACTAGGTCATGGTCTGCTAATGTTATGGAAGATCTTGAGAGAATTAAGGGATTCTTCAAATCTAAATCCTATAGCGTAGCTGATAGGAAGCTGAAGGGAAGACTAATAATCCTAGAATTCTCCGGAACACTATACGAAGTTAGGGTAAGCTTTCCCACAATAGAGGAGATACTTGAATTTAAGAAATCTGCAGGAATAAAAACTTATCTCGATATCGATAGGACAATCCTTAGAACTGATGAATTTTTAAACAACATTAATGCAATAATCGATAAGATAGAGAAGATTTTCGAATAAATAACGCGTAGTAGCTCACTCATCATAATTAATTTTCTACACCTTCATAATCTTAGGGTCCAGTTACAAAAGGATTATCTTCTCTTCAAAAGAACTAGATAGTGCTAAAAGAACGTTCTCTGATCTTACAAGCAACACTAATCTTCCTCAACTGTAGCGATGATTATCGTTAGAATCCTTGGGATCTAGTGAGCGTAGTATTTCGTGTATCTTAGCTCTTAAACCAGTTATGTTTTTGAAGCTGAATTCCCCGTCTCTGGCTATTCTTCGGGT
>JALWRR010000098.1 GCA_026993975.1 Promethearchaeati archaeon
GCGAGCCCTATGACATGTCCCCAATGACCCCAGAGGGGATGGAGGGTGATGTGCCCCAAGAAGGGGAGTTGGGCAAGTTTGTCCAACTTCCCCGAACCCCCAACTCTCTATTACATTAGACCGCTTAATTTCTTTAAGTAATCATGTATCTTAGCGTAATAAACCGAGCTATACCCATTGGCGACAGCGCTTTTAAGCAACTCTTTTGTAACTGGCGGTATGAAAGTTGGTATTCCTAGATCATAAGTCATTCTAGTTAAATACTCTAGATCCTTAAGCATTAGTTTCATTGTGAAGCTTGCTGGTGGATTCGGGTGAGTGATCCTATCATAATACCTCTCGATGGCAGCGCTTAAAGGACTCTCCATTAACGCCTCCAGGATTAATTCATCGCTAAGACCCGCTTTCCTACCTATATTTAATGCTTCTGATAAAAGCACAACTATAGATGGTAGAACCATGTTGAAGATCAGTTTTAGAGCTGATGCCTTACCGACCTCACCAACATAGATTATTTTTTTACCAAGAACCATTAAGGTATCTCTTATCTTCTCTAGCACTTCTCTTTCACCACCAAAAAGCATTGGTAGTTCCCCTCTCCTTATCTTTGTTGGATTGCCTAAAACCGGTAAATCAACGTAAATTGCTCCCTTGCTCGCGACTTCTTTACTGAACTCAATAGCTGCGTTAGGAGTGATTGTAGTGATGTTAAGGATTATGTTTCTTGATCTCAACCCATCTAGCAAACCGTTTTCTTGATGAAAAACCTCTTTCACAGATTCTATATCTGATAACGCTACAAAGACTAAATCAGCTTTTTCACACACATCTCTAGGGTATTCTAGAGCCATGAAATTGCTTATATTGAGATCCTTAATCTTCTTAGCTGTTCTATTCCAGCCGAATACTTCGTATCCATGAGATGCATACCTTTCTACAATTGCTCTACCCATTCTCCCAATACCAATTACTCCAATCCTCATTCAAATCACCGATAATGCGTTTTTAAATCCAGAATAGAGCTATTCTATTTTAAACTATTCGCTATTTATAATGAATAATATCTAAAATAAATACTAAATACCTTTCTTATGTATAAAGTGAGAATTCTTGAAATTAAATTATTGAAAGGTCATTTTAATGAAGGGGTATATGGGTAAAGTATTGTTTCTTGATCTTGGTAAAAAGAAGCTGAGAGAAGAAAGGTTTGGGGCAGAGTTTGCTAAGAAGTACATTGGTGGTAAGGGCTTTGGCGCTTATTACTTGAACAAGCTTGTTGATAAACAAGTTAATGCTCTTGATCCAGAAAACTCATTAATTCTGGCTAATGGACCTCTAAATGGAACGAGAATACCTCTAACATCGAAAGCTGGATTTTTCTTTAAATCTCCTTTAACTGGAGGATATGGGGAATCAATAGTTGGTGGTTCAATACCCAGATACCCTAAGTGGGTTGGGTATGATGCAATTATCCTTACTGGGAGAGCTGAGAAACCAACAATCCTCTTGATTACTGATGAGGGAGTAGAATTCAGAGATGGAAGAGATTTATGGGGCAAGGATATAGAGTACGTCGATAACGAACTAAGAAAAGAATTTGGTAAGAAATCTACCATCGCAGCCATTGGGCCTGCTGGAGAGAACTTAGTTAAGTTCGCGGTAATCGGTGTTGATAAATGGAGGCAGGCGGCAAGAACAGGCGGTGGCGCTGTGATGGGATCAAAGAAATTAAAAGCAATAGTTTTCGTAAGTGATGATAATTGGGTTAATGAAGCTAATCCCGCAGAGCTACGAGAATTATTATCTGAAATTATCCGTATAAGGAATGAAACAGCAGGCGTTAAGTCTCTTAACACTTATGGTACATCAGCTATGGCTACGCTAGCTAATGAAATGGGTTTCTTCCCCACACATTATTGGAGGAAAGGGTATTTCAAGTGGTGGGAGGATATAGGCGCGGACTCAATCAGGAAAGTATTGAAGAGAAATTATGCTTGCTGGAACTGTTTTATAGCTTGCGGTAGATACATAAGCATTGATACATCGCATGGGCATGTCGAGATAGATGGGCCCGAATACGAGACAGTATATGCTTTAGGTGGGTTAATAGGTGTTAAGAATCTTGGAGATCTAGCTTACCTAAATTACCTCGCTGATATCTATGGTTTAGATACAATTACTCTAGGTAACGTGTTGGGATTTGCTGTAGAAGCATCTAAAAAAGGAAAAATAGATATTAAACTTGATTACAATAATGTAGAGAAGTTCATAGAGCTCATGAAAATGATAACGTATAGAGAGGGAATTGGAGGTATCTTAGCTGAGGGCGTAGCTAAAGCTGCGAACATGCTTGGTCTCGAGGATATAGCTATTCATGTCAAGGGTCTTGAGCCAGCGGGATACGATCCTAGAACGCTTAAAGGAATGAGCATTGGTTACGCGATTTCCCCTCGGGGTGCATGTCATCTTAGAGTTATGGCTTATTATGTGGATATAAAGGGTTTAGCTGGGCCTCCAGATGAACTTAGTGAGAGAAAGGTGTTAAAGTTAATAGAGTTTGAGGATTTCATGACTGCTTTCGATAGTTTAATGCTCTGTAAATTTGGTCGAGACATATTTAAGTTCGATATGATGTGGAAGCTATACAATGCTGTGACTGGTCTAGATGTTAAGTTCTCTGAGTTCAGGAAAGCTTTGGAGAGAGTAACATTGTTAACTAGACTGTTTAACGAGAAGCATGGTTTTAATAGACATCATGATTACTTACCTGAACGCTTCTTTAAGGAGGGCTTTATTCATAATGGAAAAGAACATAAGTTATCAAAAGAGGAATTTGAAAAAGCCTTAAACCTATATTATAGGTATCGAGGAATAAGTGAATCTGGTGTAATAACTGAGGAGAAAAAGAGAGAGCTAGGAATAGATGCTTTATAGAACTTGCTGTTGAGGGAGCAAAAATTGCTTAATAAGAGCGATATTCGAGAGTTTCTATACGAACTCGTCAAGATAGATAGTGTTTCTGGAAACGAGCTTATCGCAATAAAATTCATTCAAGAAAAATTTTCAGATCTTGGATATAACAGCTCTCTCGAGCATTTAGGGGAATCATCTGTTAATCTAATTATCAACAATATTAAGCAGCCAGATCTACTTATAGCTACTCATGTAGATACAGTACCGATCATATGCAGGCCTCGTATTGCAGGTGAATTAGTGTATGGGACTGGAGCAGTTGACGCTAAAGGATCCATTGCATCAATTTATTATGCTTTATCTAGAATCAAGTTCTTACCTAGCGGAGTATCTATAGCTATTTTTTCGCAAGAAGAAACGTCTGGAGGTGGCGCAATGAATTACTTAAGAGATCATAAACCCAAACTAACACTTATATTGGAGCCAACCGATCTCCGTCTAAGTAATCGTTCCTTTGGTTATCTAGAGGTTCTATTTAACATTTCTAGCGATTATTATCATCCAGATCTAGTTCCTCGTAAGCATCTAGAGAACACATCGACGATGCGTGGATTACGTGTTCTCGAGAGAGTAAGAGAATTCTCATCTAGTAATGGTTTAACCTTCGCTATAACTAATATCAGCGCTAAAGGTGACAGCTTCTTTATTCCAAATCAATGCCAGATAATTATTAATTTCCATATCCCTATAGGCAGGAAAGCTCTAGAGCTTTATGACTCATTAAAAGATTTTCTTCGAGAAAAAATAAGTTTCTATGATGATTCCTTACTCCAGTTAATTGATTTTAGCGATCCATTTGAAACGCCATTCACACAGGAAGCTATGGGGATTCTTCGAGCCTATAAGAAGGTTTTCAATCGCGAACCAGATTTAATTAGTTTTAAAAGCTGGAGTGATGCGAATACTTTTCATGAATCCAGTATACCTTCGTACATATTTGGTCCAGGGGATCCATCACTAGCTCACAACAATAATGAACGCATTTCGATTAACGATGTGATCTCGGGAGGAAAGTTCTTAGAAGAATTAATTAGGGAGTTTTCATAAAAAAAGCTAAAGATTGTCTTCTAGTTTATTTTCTATCAAGTAGCTGAATTGATGTATTCCCTCATCGTTGAGTTCTAGAATTGGAATATCTTTATCTATTATATCCCTTATCTCGCTTCTATGTAACCCATTAAGAAAAATTGTTATCATTTTCTCCGTACTAATCACACTTATTAACTCTTTTAACTCGCTCTCATTTCTCCCTATTATCACCTTATATATTAGCGGGTTACTACCTAGTAGATTATGAAAACCTTCAATAAATGCGTAATCGTATTTCAGATTCATGCACTTAAGCATCTTAATTAAATCTAGTGGATTCATATTGCCTTTAGCGAGAATAAAGAACTTTTTACTTGATATTGCCGCAACTGAATTCGCACCACTTTTTGAGAAAAACCATGTATCTTTCCCCTCATAATCAACCTCGAAATTTTCTTCATGAATATGTTTTATAGCTAGTATTCTCTTTTCCCTCAAGGCCCTTATTAACCTAGTAATCAAGTATGTTTTTCCAGAATTCTTCCTACCAAAGACAGCTATCACTTTCATTTCTTTTTCACCTCAACTGAAAGCTTTTCATCCCCTTTAATCTCCACACCCTTGAGAGAACCTATTAAAGTCATTATTGTGTTTCTGATCAAATCTTGGAGCCATGGGTTAAGGAAAATTATTTTGTTGTTCACTTTCAGAACAAGCTTTTTCTCTGAGACTAGAGTCACGCACTCCTTTAAATCAGCTTTATTTCTAACTAAGTCAACTGCGAATTCATAGCATGTCTTTCTACCGCACTTACCGCAATCAATTTTAGGTAATCTAGAATAAGCTTTAGCTATCCTTACTCTCTCAATTAACTCCTCTCTGAGACTAGATAAATCCTCCGCTTTCTCGATAACCAATACATCATCACTATTTATCCCGTTTAAGGAATCCATTTCTGTGAAATAGATAGCGGGGTTCTCAAGCATGAATACAGCGTAATGCTTATTAGGACTACATGTCTTTCCCTCGTTAGAAATATAGATTTCTTTATCTCCACTAGACTTCACTTTTATTACATCAACTTTTTCCTGCTTCGCAATCTCTTTAAGTAGAA
>JALWRR010000099.1 GCA_026993975.1 Promethearchaeati archaeon
AAGAAGAAAATTCCAATGCTGAATATATAAATTCACTTCTTAAAACATTGGAGTTTCCTTTAAGTAAGAAAGCGTTTAAGTTATGAAAGTCTTCTTCAAAAATGAAGTTACAATTAAAACAGAATTTAAAGTTGAACTACAACTTATGCATCAGCAATAAAAATGGGTGAGTAATGCTGATTAATATTTAATTGAAATCTCTTACAAAACATATCTTGTTTTATTGAAATCCATGCCATTTATGAAGAAGATTTGAATGATAATTGGATATATAAATTTAAATAATTTAAAAAATATTATTTAGTATTGAAGGAATTAAGAAATTAAAGATGAATCTCTCTTATTTTCTTTAATTGATATAAGAACATTATGATAATTAATTCTAGTAAAATAAATCAACTAAAATTTATTCAGACTCTACCTTAAGTATTTTTCTTATCAATCTATATAAGCTCCATAACTGTTGCTCTAGCGTTGGATCCCTACCCTTAATTAACTCTATGAACTTATCAACAAAGCTCTTGTTCCCGAGTATATCTGGCCAAAAATTATTCATGACCCCTATGAATACCTGTATGTCCCTGTATGGTAAATCTCTCTTCAACTCATCCAAGCAACTTGGGTACTTAGAATCATTCATATTGTTGCACTTAGATATCATAGCGTTTAAGACTGACCAGAGCAGTTCTTTCTCCAAAATCACTTTAACATCGTCCATTGTTTTAGCATCCTTTAATGACTCCTTAAGCACTTTATTTGGGAATAGATTAATGATATCATTAATACTAACATTCTTGATAGGGTTTGTTAGCTTGGATAGGATGCTGAGACAGATATTCCTATTAAAGAAGCTGGGGAAATCCTGGTCATCTCGATGTATCAATCCGAATTCCATGCCAGAAGCTGATCCTAGTAGAAGCATGTACATGAATACTTTATCGAAAGTTAATTCGAGAGGATTCGCTGCATCCCTAGGAATGTAATCCAGTATCTTGAAGCCCTGAGAAGCAAACCTATAAACAGTTTCAGGAATACTTACGCCGTAGAGATAAGAAAGGATAACTCCCCTAATAGTAGGAGTAATAAACTTCCTTACGAAACCCCTACGAATAAACTCATGTTTAACACCTATCAACCCTAATTCCGCGAGGAAATCAATATACCTGATCAAAGTTGGCTCTGACTTACCAGGAAGATTATAAATCTGCTTAACTTCCCTTAACAAAGCTTCCTGCTGAATCATAAGAGTGTTTTGTCTCTCAAGAACATTGTAGAAAACTGATAATAGCTCGAAGGCCCTTCGTAACTTGAGATTAATATTCTTAAAACTAATAATCGACATAACAAAAACCTTCCAAGCAGCATCAAGAAATTAACTTGATTAAACATAAATCATCAAACAAGATTCACTTAACTTAAGTCAATTTAAACATATCACAGTCATATTCAATACACTTCTTAAATCAAGCGTGGAAAAGCAATCCTAGAGACAGAGAAAAGTTCTATCGAACAATCTTAATCAAACCAGGAACAATAATATAATAGGCTCCCGAAAAGGGGGCCAAAAAAATAAACAGGTGAAAGAAATGAGCACAAAGAAGAGGAGAGGAGGCAAGAAAAAGAAAAAGGAGGAGGAAAAGCAAACTCCACAATAATTTAGCAGAAATAAAATGAAAAAATTATAAAGGTGAAAGAAATGGACGCGAGAAGGAGAAGAAGACACGAAGAGGAGGAATACGAGGAGGAAGAGGAGGAACCAGAGGAGGAAGAATACGAGGAAGAGGGAGAAGAAGAGGAAGACTGGTAGTTAATCAAAAATTTACTTTACCTTCCTAACTTTATCTTTTTATTTTTGAAGAATAATAACGAGTCAATAAAGCTTCCGATCTAGACCGCGATTCACCCTAGATATTATCTAGAGGCTTTTTGTTGTATGATTTTTCTCTTCGCTTTATCGATTAATTCTTGCGTGACATATAGACTCGTCAAAGGAATCTTATTGATCAATCTTAGTGCTTCTTCAAAACTAATTAAGCGTAATTTTTTAAACAATTCAATTAATCCCAGCGTTCCGAAAAACTATTAGTGGCGATGTGTTAAAGACGAGTATTAGATCCGAAAGAGGCTGCTTTGTCAATATCCTCTACCTCAGCAATATAAGGCTTTACTCCTTTCTTCTTAAGGATTTCAATAAACTCTTGTAAGGACATTCCCGCTATTTTAGCGGCCAAACTTACAGATATTAAGCCCTTTTTGATAAGCCTGATTGCTATGTTTACTCGCTTATGGAGCAATTTATTAATAACGTCTGACTTCTCTTTATGTCCATGAACAATGTAAATATAAAGTAATAATTCATCCTCAGACATGTTTGAAATAAAATTACCAAGCCTACTAAGTATCTTTTTTTCTTTATCATTAAGTCGCAGAAAGCGTTGTTTGCCTTTTTCTAATCCTCTCTTAGATAATTTAATTTCTCCATTAGACGCTTTTTTGATAGAATTTTCTCCAATTAGGACCTCTATACTGTCTTTTATGCTAGGACTATAGGGGCCGAGGCGATATGGTTGGAACTCTATATCTATAGTCTTAAGATATTTTTGAGCTAGGAAAAGGAATTTCTGAATATGTATTTCGCTTGGGTAGGATTTCTTAGGTGATGAATATAAAGCAATTAGTACCCAATCCTCAACAGATAACTCCTCTTTAAGTCTCTCTAAAGCCGACTCTAATTTGCCCATCTCTATTTTCTTTTTGACCACGTTAACCACCCTTTAATATTGCTTTTCTAGCCGCTGATTTCTAATACTTCTCGATCTATATGCTATGTATTATCCAGGAGATGTACAGAAATACTAGTTTGTTTAGAAATCATTTCCTGAAGCATTAAACATTTATCAGATACTTTTTCTATAATTATTGTATTTAAATACATGAGTATAAATTTTAAGTGTGTTGAGATTGAAAATAGAACTAAAAGGAACATCCGAAAGTGTACTTTTAAGATCCTTCAGGGTTAAGGGTGCTGGGTTCGAATTTCTGACGCCGATACGTTCCATTCAACCTAGTAGGTCAGATGAGATTGGTATCCCTTATGGGGATTTAAGAAAAATATTTGAAATATACCTGTCTTTTAGAGTAGATAGGCTCCTAAAATTATCTTCATCAAGAGAATTAGAAAGATACTATGAGAAGTATATACAGAGAAAAATAAATCTATTTTCGGATGAAAGAGGCTTAAAAATAATAATACCTAGCATTGAATTTTCCGAGATACCTAAGAAGAAAGCAGAGATATTGGGTACTCTACTAGCAGATTTACTAAGCTTATTTAATAGCGATGTTATAGTTACTTCTCCGATTTTCTATAGAGTGAATGAGGAAGGAATATACGAGTTACTGAATGCTTTTTACGAGAATATTGCGTACTTAGGTAAGAAGATTTTACTGGCAATTCCAGAAGTCTCCAGAGATCTTAGATTAAACATATTCCGCTTATTCTCGGAATATTATAATAATTACACTAATTTTCTGTTCGACATAGTTTGTGTTGATTACAATGGATCAAACCCGATCTCTAAGCATTCGATTCATAATATGGTTTTGAGATTAGTTAAGATAATTGAAACCCAACTAAATCAAAACATTTTACTCTATGGGATAAATGTAAAGTATAGCAAATTTGGTCAAAAATACGAGAGATTACCAGCACGAGACATTATTTCAGTCTTTGGAGGGTTAGATATTGTAGGGCCTAATCACAGAAGACCAGTTATATCTCGTGATGTAGCTGATATTCTGAAACAAAAAGACCTAACTGAGAAAAAAATTCTAGACTTAAGTCAATACGCATATATTTTAATAAGAGAGATAGAGAATCGGGGGATTCGTGAGGAATTAGAGAAATTATTTAAGGTAAAGATTAACGAAGTCATCTCCACCAAGAATCAAAGGGAATTCGAAATCATGCTAAAAGCATATAATGCTGAGAGATTAGCTGTAGAATTAAGAAATCTATCATCAATAATAAGAGCTAATGAGATAGATCCTAAAGAATACCTGCTCTCTAAGAGCGCTATCAAACAGGATAAAATAGCGATAAGAAGACTCCATAATTTTATTAGCACCTATAATACAGAAATCCTGGGAACATAACCGTGTATTGAATCTAGAGAACACATTCATCATTTCCAAAAACTCTCGTTTTTTAGTAAGCGCCAAAAAAAAGGAAGCTGGTGACCGCTGATCTAGTTGGTTAGTAAAGAAGATTAAAAATGTAAGCACTAGTATGTATAATCACAAAGCGATAATAATGAAAAATAGAGTCATACAGATAAGAAATATCGCTACATGAAATGAATTGAAGAAGAAATGAATCCTAAAAAGATTAATTAATCTAGAAAGCGATTATCTCCTTGATAATAAGTTCATAATTATTGTTAAGGGCTTTAGGAAAACTCTTTATCTCGAACCTAATCATGTTGCAGGAGTGACCATACGTGAGTAAGCTAACGTAAACGGAGCTATTATCTATGCGGAAGTAATCATTAACCCTCTTCTCATCAACCTTGCTAGAGTTGGACCAGAGGGAAACTGTTATGTCGAGATCACTTGTGTTTGATCCAGATAAGTTAAGGACAACGTAATCGAGGATTATTGGGTAAGTATAGATATCAATAATCAGCCTAGAGCTCTTAGATAAAGCGGTATAATTCACTAGAAGCGAGGAAGCATTATTAGTGTAAGAGACATTAAAAAAATAATTATGCATGTAGACATCGAGAATAGGTAAGTGTAGGCGAGTAATGTTCTCTAATATGTTCTCGAATCCATACGTATCATTATAATTAATCACGTAGACCCCGGTATCAGAGATCTCGTTGGCGAGAGATAACTCGAGGGGGGAGATAATATACCATTTATCAGGAATAATAATGAGTTTCGGAACATAATCAGGGATCTTTGGGAAATAGAATGGTTTCTGAGGAACAAGCGTTGGTTTAACACCCTGAATAAAATCAAGGAGCGAGCCAGGATAAACTACTTGACCAACCTCACTAACAGCCCAATCAAGATAATTACCAACGAGGGGGAAATTAGCCATGGGGATAGGTTTATCGATAAGAACAACAATACTCTTATTCTCAAAACCAAAACGCGATGAAATCCATTCGAGCTGACTCATAAAGTACTCGCTAGGACGATTAACATGGTCAGGGAGATAAGAGTTAGGTAAAGCAGTAACAACAATTATTATCAATATGATTGATGCGAGGAGCCTTGATTTGTATTTAAGCCAGCGCCTTATAAAGCCGAGCCTCCCAGCTGTATCCTCCATGTACTTAGGGATCTCAACAGTAAGGTACCTTAAACCGAAAGCAGCAAGGATCCCCATGGGCATTAAGTTGAGCAAGCGGTAGCTGTATGTGTAGGCACCTGTGGCGAAGAGGAAGGAGATTGTTATGTACCAAGCGATAATGATTCCATGGAGCACGGTTTTTCTACGAATAGTTAAGAGATAAAACGCTCCTAGTAAAGCGGCGAAAGCAATTAAGGGGTCTTCTCTATTAGCTAGCTCTAGGGGGTAGCGAACATAACTGAAGAATATTGATTTAATTAAGCTCCAAGCTATGCTGGGTTCACTAAAAGCTGCTACTATAGTTGGGATAAGGGAAGCGAAAAGAGAAGCAATTATCCTCAACGCTTCCTTACGCATAAATAATAGGGTAATAAACATGAAGACGAATATAATACCTAGATAAACGAATAGGGTCCATGGATGAATAAAAGCAATAATGAAGGAGAAAACCGAGAAAATAGTTAAGTTCTTAACACTAGGTTCAGGACGCTTAACGATACGAGCAACATAAAGAAGAGAAAACATGGTGAAGGTCCAGGCCATGAAATTACAGAAGAGATCAAGGAAGAGGCGGGAGGTACTGAATGTTACGGCGGAGATAACACCAGCGTAGAAACCTAACTCGTGATCACCAGTAGTCTCCCAAACAAAAGAAACAACACCAATCACGAAAAGCATAGAGAAAATAACGGGAGTAATCATGATTGTTAAACTCGGATTAACAAAAATAAGATTAATAACATAAAGAATAAGGAAAGCGAAAACCCTCTCACGAGGAAGAGAAAACACGTAGCGAGGATCAGAGGCAAGCTTCTTCAAGTGATATAGGTAATAAGCAGTATCCCAGCCTTGAGGATACGGGTAAATAAGATATCTAAAAGAAATAAAAGCACCAGCAACCAAAGCAGCAATGAGTATCTCTCTCCTTCCCCTAGATAAATCAAACTCAGAGAACTCAACATGAAGAAAACCACGCTTCTCAAAAATAACCTCCGCAGGAAGAAAAACAAACCAGAGAAGAGATAAAACAGCAATAATGGCAAAAGAGATGATCCAGTAAAACAAATCAAATATATTGAAAACAAACTCAAGATGAGCAAAGGAAAAGATAAATGAAACAATAATAATGAAGAGAAAGATAATAGGGAAAACCCTGATACCAAGAGACCTCAAAGTAACCTTATTCAACAATACAAGCACCAGGATGCCAAAAGTAGCTTCTAGATACGAATAATGCTAGTTAAATTTGTTCAAGTATAACTAAATAGAGAACCAAAAAATAATATTTAAAGGATTAACAAGAAACTATTAAATCAAAAAGAACGTCGAGGGTATGCACATGAGAAAGAAACCATATATAATAGCGGGAATACCAGCATTCAACGAGGAACTAACAATAGCGAAAGTAATACTGCAAGCGAAGAAATATGTAGATAAAGTCTTAGTAGTAGATGATGGTTCCACAGACATGACAGCAGAAATAGCTAAAGCGCTTGGAGCTGAAGTAATAAGGCATGAAGAGAACTTGGGGTATGGAGCTGCAATAAGAAGAATTCTACAGGTAGCTAGATCCGAGAACGCTGATGCACTAGTTATTCTTGATGCTGATGGTCAGCATGACCCTCGAGAAATACCAAAACTCCTCAAACCCCTCATGAAAAACGAGGCAGATATAGTAATTGGTTCGAGATTCTTAGGGAAGACTGATGCGAAGAAATATCGAGAGCTTGGGGTAAAAATGATAACGAAGGCGACTAATATCCTAGCTGGCACAAGTATAACAGATGCTCAGAGCGGGTTCAGAGCATATAATAGAAAGGCCATACAATTAATCAGACCGACAGATGATGGTATGGGAGTTAGCGTAGAGATACTAGTGCAAGCAATGGATGAAAAATTAAGGATAAAGGAGGTGCCAATAACAATAAGATATACTGGGCTAGATACATCAACAGAAAATCCAATAAAACACGGAGCAGGAGTAATAAACGCGTTAATCAGTAAAACAATAGCAAGAAAACCATTAAGATTTCTAGGACTACCAGGAGTATTAGCGATAATCGTGGGACTATTTTTTGTTATGTGGTTAGTTTCTCTATATAATCAAACAAGATATTTCAGCATTCCAATGGCCATAATAGCAGTAGGCTTTATCTCAGTCGGAATATTAATGATTATGACAGCAATACAGATACATATAGTCAGGAATTTAGAGAAGAAAATAAGCATGTATGAATACATGCAATTAAAGCAAAAAGCTATAGAGAACGTGGTGGAGTAATGTGAATCAATTAAAAGTGGGGTTCCTCTTTCTGCATCCATTTTCTGAGTCTCTTGGATCTACAACGAGAGTAATTGAAATATCTAAAAGCCTCGCAAAAAAAGGAGTAAAAGTCACTATCTATGATCCCTTTGAGAAAAATCAGGAAATAAATGGAGTAAAAGTCAAAAAAATAAATGTCTTCGGATCACTAGATTTCATTTTTAGGCGCTTGTATTCCCTTTTAAAAAGAGTTTATTATGGCGAAAAAACAAGGAAGATTACAGCTAGCAAGATTTTCCAGGAAAACTCTATCTACAGATCTATGGCTAAGAGTCTGTCCAAAAAAATGAGAGAAGATCAGATTGACCTACTTATTATTGAACAGGATTTCGCAATAGTTCCAGGCCTACTCGCTTCAAAAGATAATGATTTACCAGTAATAGTAGATTTACACAATATTACAGCAGAAGAATTGGTTGCTGCGGGTGTGTTAGATTACGAGGATAAGGAATTTAAGCAAATGCAAAATGATCTCCAGAAATTACTACATGAAGCAAATGGTTTAGTTGTTGTTAGTGAGGAACTTAAAAAATACGTCGAAGAAAACTACAAGGTTATGAATAATATAGTATTAGTGCCACCTGGCGGTAGACCAAGAATAAGTAAAGTACCAAAAAGACAATTGCCAATAAAATTGATCTATGCTGGATTATTATCCTACAGAGAAAAAGTCGATATATTTGTTCGCAGCATACCAATATTACGCAAAGAATTAACTAATTACAAAATTTACATGACAAAGAAGGGAGAGGAGTTAAGAAAGATTATTAAGGAAAATCGTGAAAAAAGTTTAGGTATTGAGTTTTTCTGGTTTGAAAAAAGAGATGAATTATTTGAGCTCATGAAGCAATGCCATGTCGGCATATTGACGTCTTCTAGAAATAAAGCTCGCATTCTTGGTCCACCAATAAAGCTTTTAGATTACTTATCGGTAGGATTGCCCGTTGTTGCAAATTATATTGGTGGGTGGAGTGATATAATTGAAAAAGAGAAAATAGGTATTGCGACAAGTGATGAACCTAGGGAATTCGCTAAAGGTATTATAGATCTGGTAGGAGACGAAGAGACGTATTATCGATACGCAAATAACGCATTAAGATTAATCAAAGAGAAATATAATTGGAGTGAAGTGACAAAGCCTTTGAGTGAATTAATACGTAAAGTAGCTTAATAGGTGGTATTAACTTGAGAAACATTTTAATACTGAATCAAATGAAGCTGAAAACGATTAAAACAATGCATGGTAGTGGATTCTATGAAGCTTTAGAATTATCTAAGAGAGTAAATAGAGTTGTTTTCCTAGCTTTTACTCAGGAAAAACGAGTATTATTCAGAAGAGTAAGACATAACTTTTTTGTTTATGCTTATCCCTTGAGAATGACATTTACTAGTATTTATAAGGACTCGGTAGAAAACATAAAGATCATTCTAAGAATTCTTCCATTCATAAAATATTTAGTAAGGAAGTACGATATCAATCACATAAGAGCAGAAGGTATTTTACCATGGGGAATTATAAGTTATCTCACTAGGTTAATGCTAGGGGTTAATTTCTCGATATATCTAGTTGGAAGCGAAATCGAAGCACTCAGTAGAAAGTACAATATGAGCAGCACTGGAGTACTTAGTAAACTGCTTAAAATAATCTACTTAGTTATTTTCTCAGCGGCAAAAAATGTATCAACGAATGTTATACCTCTCTATCTTGAAATAAAGCGATTAAATGAGAGAACTTATTTTTTGCCAACTTATATCGATATCAATAGATTTTCTTGCAGAAACGAAATATTTCAGGACAATACAGTTAAACTCATGTATGTTGGTAGATTCGAGAAAGAGAAGGGAATAGAGATTTTATTGCATGTTTTAGAGCAGTTATTAAAAAGCGGGGAGAAATTTGAATTCTATTTCATAGGGCATGGTTCATATGAGGAAAAAGTTAAGAAACTTAGTCAACAATATGGTCAAGTCAAATTCATAGGAATGGTAGATCACCTAGAGATGCCTAAATGGTATAATAAAGCGGATATCATTGTTCTACCATCGTTAACAGAGGGGATGCCCGCTGTTTTAATGGAAGCAATGGCTTGCAAACGACTTGTGATAGCTACATCTGTTGGAAGCATTCCTTTCCTGCTAAAAAATGGGGAATATGGCGTTCTTATACATCCGAACAATGAAAGAGAACTTCTTAACTCAATATTGAATATTATAAAAATGAAAAACAAGGAGAATTTACTAGAAAAAGCACGAAATGCAAGAACACGAGTAGAAAAATTGCTTAAACTATATTACTGGAATTTATATAGAGCCATATCGTAAGTGGAGACGAGGTTTATACTTATGCATCTCCCAAAAAAAATTAAGGTACTGCTAGTTGGATGGTGGTTCTATCCCGAAACGAGCGCTGGAGCTAACAGATTAATGGATCTCATAAAGCATATTAATAGCGAGAAATACGAAATTTACGCCATAGCTAGAAAAATAGGGAAAACTAAGTATAAATCCATTCTGCGAGTAAATTCTAGTTCTGGAGAGAAGTTAGTGAGTATCTATAGGACTCCAGGTCCATCCTTTTTATCATGGATGAATCCGTTTACATTTCTGGGTTTTTTCCTCATGTCCATAATCATAATGAAAATCAAGAGAATAAATGTAATGCTGGGAACTGTTCCAGAACCAGAAAATGTTTTTGCAACTAGTCTTGCCGCAACATTGTCTAGAAAACCATATATCATTGATATACGCGACATATGGGAAGATGCAAGGATAGAGTTCATTAAGAGTAGAAACTTCCCATTAAAGGGTAAAGGAATAAAAAAGGTTTTCGCTCTCTACAACCGCTTACTACAGAAAATCTTTGTAGCAGTATACAGGAAGAGCAAAGCATTAACCGTAGTTACATCAGAGATGGCTAGAATAGCATTAAGGAGGAAATTAAATCGAAGAATAATAGTGATACCTAACGCGGCCGATACAGATGTGTTTAGGCCTATTAATAAGAAAAAGAAAAAAGAACTGAGAGCGAGATACGGTATCAGCGAAAAAGAGTTGGTGTTATTGTTTCAGGGAAATCTCAATCCCGAATATAAGTTAGATAAAATCGTTTTTGCTCTAAAGCGATTGGAGAAAAAAGGAGTTAAATCAATATCTCTAGTCATTCTTGGTAAAGCACCAGAATGGTCAGCTGGCAGGAAAATACTTGATCATATCATAGATAAACTTGAATTACGTAGAAAGGTGCTGTATCTCGGATATTTCAGGAATAGAAGGAAAGTTGCTGAACTTCTAGGTCTCGCTGATATCGGGATCATCCCCATGGAGATATCTGATTTATGGAAGTATCGCGTACCACTAAAATTCTATGAATACACAGCTTGCGGTCTCCCAGTAATAGCTTTCTGCAGTAAGGACTCAGAGCTACATAAAATGATACAAAAGTACCAATGCGGATACACTATTACTAAACCAACCGAAATAGTGCCAAGACTCATTGAAATTTTATTACGAATAAACTCGAGAAAAGAAGAATTAGAAACATTAAGTAGAAATGCAGTTAAGTTATCTAATCGTATTAATAGAAAAACAACAACAAAACTCTTTGAACGATTACTAAATAGCATTTCCAATCAATAGAATAACCATGCGCTAATACATTGCATAACCAGCAGCAATTCAACCACACTACAAAACGAAACTTTAAAGCGATAAATGCTTATCTAGTATGTCTTACCTTCTTTAGATGGGTTAACGAGGCTATTAAAAATGAAGAAGACACTGATAGTATTCGTCCCTAATAAGATTAACGCTCATCCATACCTACTTCAACTTTATTCATCCTTAGAGAAATATGGGGTATCAGTACTCTATATTAAGAGCAAATCTCTCTTAACTCTATTTAGAGATATCTTAAAAGCGAACATACTGCATTTACACTGGATAGAGTACTACTTTAAATCAAGACGCCTTCTCCTAGCTCTCACTAAATTATTGAGCTTTATTGCCCTTCTCTTGCTACTGAAAAAACTATTTTTAAAGAAAATTATTATTACGCTTCACAATGTTATCCCGCATGAACCTAGTTTCCCATCAATAGAATATAAAGGCTTCCTAATAAGTATGAAGCTGTCTAACCACCTCATAGTGCACAATAAATACAGTAAGAGGATGGCTCAGAAATTATACGGAGTGAACGAAGAGAGAATAAGCGTCATTCCACATGGCAATTTTATTGAATATTACAAAGAGATTAGTAAAGCTGTAAGCAGGGAGAAAGCTCGAGAGATATTAAAGATACCGAAAGAATCAATAGTATTCACGTTTTTCGGTATTTTACGGAAATATAAGGGAGTAGATATATTACTAAAAGCTATAGAAGAACCCCTTAAAAAGCATAGAAATGCAATTCTGATTATTAGCGGTCGTGCAAATAAAACATATTCTAGGAAGATAAAGAGACTTCAGAAAGAATTTCCCAAAAAAATCTATGCATTCTTAGATTACATACCAGATAAGTATGTTCCAGTAATATTAAAGGCAAGCGATGTTGGGATAATCCCATATAGAAGGATATGGACAAGCGGTGTAGTAATGCTTTACCTAAGCTTCGGCGTTCCTCTTATAACAACTTATTTGCCGCCTATAGTAGAGCTATTAGGGGATAACGCGATTTATTTTGAGAGAGAAAACGTAAATGACTTAAAGCGCGCTATAGAATATGCGGTAGAGAATATTAATAGCCTCAGAGAGAAACGCAGTTATCTAGTTTCAATAGCAAGAAAGTTTAATTGGGAACTTATTGCACGGAAAACGCTAAAACTATATCTACAACTTATTCTAGAATAACACACTACAATGAACCTTAACATTCCCTAGAGCACCAATCACCATTCATACAGAAAAATTCAATCTTTTAGATCCAAATTTTTACCAAAAGTGAAATACATATTTCACCTAAATTCTACCACCTATTGTTTAGAAAAACCAAGATTCAGCATATAGAAGAAAAAAGTTATATGAATGAATACCACTTACTTCATTAACTCCGTACTCATTAAGATTACATTATTCTGTATCTAGCAATAAATGGTGAAAGTGAAAATAATGATAAGAAAAGCTGTTATACCTGCAGCTGGCCTTGGAACCCGCTTACTACCATACACGAAAGAAATACCTAAAGAAATGCTTCCAATATTTGATACTCAGAACAAACACGTATTAGTTAAGCCCCTCATACACAAGATATTTGAAAACCTCTATTCAGTCGGAATAAGAGAATTCTGCTTTATAGTCGGCAGAGGCAAAAGAGTAATTGAAGACTACTTCACCCCCGACCCATCATTCATTGATCTACTAAAATCCAAGAAAAAAATTCACGAAGCGGAAACACTAATGGATCTATATAACAAGTTACAGGACTCCCTAATCGTTTTCATAAATCAGCCGATTCCTATGGGATTTGGACACGCAGTTCTTCTTTCTAGTAGATTCATTAATAACGAACCATTCATCGTCCATGCAGGAGACACAATTATTTATTCTAAGGGACGGGAGGAAGACATAATTAAAAGGCTTATTCATCAATTCGAACGACATAATCCAGACATCATCTTTATAGCCAAATGGGTTAAGGATCCAAGAGCATATGGAGCAATAATAGGTGAAGATATAGATGATGAGTTAATTTTAGTTAAGAACGCCATAGAGAAACCAGATAAACCTATTAGCAATTGGGCTATCATGCCAATATATATCTTTAAGCCGAGAATATTTGATGCTCTGAAAAAAACGAAACCTGGGAAAAGAGGAGAAATAGAGTTAACAGATGGTATAGTTAAAGTGATAGAGGAGGGTGGAGAGGTTTTGGCTTTAAAGATGTCTAAAAATGATGTTTGGATCGATTTTGGAATGGTTGAGACATATAGAGATGCGATCCAGATATCGATAAGAGATTCCTTTGGTGTTGAGAAATGAAAGTAGGTATCGTTGGGTTAGGATATGTTGGATTAACAACAGGGCTAGTTATTGCGTCTAAAGGTCACGAAGTAATTGGCATAGATATAGATGATAAAAAAGTTAAAATGCTTAATGCGGGAAGAATACCTTTTTATGAGCCTGGATTAGAGGAATTGCTGAGAAAAGCGCTTGATAGTAAACTTTTCATTGCGACTACGAATTATGATGCAATCAGAGATGCGGAAATAATATTTATCTCCGTTGGAACTCCTAGCAGAGATGATGGGAGCATAGATCTATCTTTCATTGAAAGCTCCTCCACCATGATAGGTAAGGCCTTAAAAGGAAGTAGTGACTATCACTTAATTGTTGTTAAGAGCACTGTAACGCCTGGAACAACCAGGAACATTGTTGGAAGAATTATCGCTAAGGTATCTGGTAAAAAATTAGGTGATGAGCTAGGTTTATGCATGAATCCAGAGTTCTTGAGAGAGGGATCAGCTTTATATGATACTTTAAATCCAGACAAAGTTATAATAGGAGAGCTTGATGAGAAATCTGGAGAAAAACTTTATGAATTTTGGTATGAGTTCTATAGAGACGATACGGAGTATCTGCGAACAACGCTTGAGAACGCTGAATTGATCAAATACGCGATTAATTCTTTCTTAGCAACTAAAATAAGTTACATTAACATGCTAGCAAATATCTGCGAGAAGATACCTAATTGTGATATAGGAGTAATAGCGAGAGGAATGGGGTTAGATAAGAGAATAAATCCTGCGTTTTTTGGTGCTGGATTAGGGTTCGGTGGCTCTTGCTTCCCAAAAGATCTACGGGCATTAATAGCGTTCTCGAAACAAAGCATTAATTACGATCCATTAATCCTTGAAGCTACCCTAAAGATAAACGAGAAACAGGCTTTACATGCTATAGAGATCATGAAGAGAGAATTAAATGATCTCCATGGAAGAGAGATAACTATACTTGGGTTATCTTATAAGCCAAATACTGATGATATAAGGGAAGCGGTCTCTATTAGGATCATTAACGAGTTATTGAGACTTGGAGCAAAAATAAGAGTTTATGACCCTAAAGCAATGAAGAATATCAAAAGGATATATGGAGATTCACTTATTTATCACAACTCTGCATATGATGCCCTAGATAAATCTGAAGCAGTAATAATTGTTACTGAATGGAATGAATTCAGAAAATTAAAGCCAAAAGACTTTCTTAGAATGAAAAAACCCGTAGTTATTGATGGGCGAAGAATACTGCTTGACAAGCTAGAGGAATTCAGGAGATTAGGCATAAAGTACTACACGATTGGGCATTACTTTGAATTATGAACCATCTTAAGAACCGGGAGCAAGTAGAGAACCAGAATTAGATAAAAAAAGTAATACTTAGGTGTTTATAGTGAGCAATGACTCACGCAAAATAGCGATCGCAATATACCTAGTGTCGCTAGTAGAGATCATGCTTTTTAATCTATCTAAAATAGGGGTAATTCACGAATCTATTGCAACGTATATTTACGTATTAGCTGATACACTCTACTTATTAAGCAAGGAATTATACAATGTCACAATGCTAATAATCATACTAATTGTGCTATCCTTAATCATAATGGTCGTTATAGTCCTCCTGAAAGCGATTGCTCATGATTACTACTCAAATCTCACTAAACCAATCACGAAATTATGGCGAAAAAACATTACATATAAGGAGGAATCATCATTAAACTATATGAATGAGAGTAATAGGGGGGGTTTCCTAGGCGACATAAATTATTTTGCATTAATCCTTCTAGCAGTTAATGTAATAGCTATTAGATTCACTTACTTTAATGAGCCACAGGGATACGATACGTTGAGCTATATATATTATGCTGAACGCCTCCTAGAGAACCCAGCAAAAAATTTCTTAGCAAGCTTATACCCAATACCAACAATAATTGCAGCCCTAGTATTGCTAGGAACCAGCGATATATCATTGGCGGGAATATTACTCCCATATATATTCGGTACAATCTCAATAATTCTCATTTATTCAGCGTATAAACTCATTTTCTCCAAAGAAACAGCATTCATAGCAACGACACTTTATGTAACATCATACACATTCATTAGGCTGACTTACGATCTCTACGGGCAGTTAATGGCGATAGGCATACTATCAATAATACTAATACCAGTAAGCAGGAAAGTAATTAATATGCTGAACGGGAATAATCATGGATCCAGTAAAGATTCACTAGAAATATTCTTGCTTCTAGCAATACTGTTTCTAACTCATGCACCGACTTTCATTATATTCATATCATTCCTAGCTCTTACTTTTATCGCAGCTCTAATCGCTAGCAAAACAAGGGTAAACGAAGTTAACTGGAGAATAAAACCCAAGACCATATTGCTAATCTCACTCTTAACCCTAGCTCTAATAATTGCTGGAGCCATCTACTTATCCTACAGGATTCAATCATATATTAATCTAATAAACAACATGCTCAAGGAATTCTCTCTGCTACAATTCGAAATCTCACCAAAATATTTCTGGCCCCTACTAAAAGAAAGCACCCTATATCTCGCGTTAACACTAATTGGATGCATAGTACTGCTTATAGCAATGAGGAAGAAGAAAGAAGAAGCATACATGATAATTAGCGTTAGCTGGTTCACATACCTCGTATTCATCTTCATCCTAATCCTAGGTTACCAGCAGGGATACAGAGTAGTTCTATATAATAATCTCTCGCTGATACTGAGCTACGGAATCAAACATAAAAACATACTAAAGCAATACGCACCAACAATCAGGATGAGACACGCGTCAAAAATAAAGAAAAAATGGATAATCATAATCCTCGTATTCTTCGTTTTATTCGGGTTAATAAACTCCTCAAGAACAATAATCAACGGGTACATAAAAGAGTACAGGTATTTCAGCAATAAATATTACGAAAAACTACTGGTAGTGCGAGAAATATTCGGATTCAACAACAAGACAATAGAATTAATAATACATCGAGAAAAATTCTGGAACACAAGCAGGTACTTAGCTTACGCAGTAATAGGAGAAAACGTGTACTTTGGAACAATAAAAGAATTCATCAACCAATATAAGCAATCACAGACACGCTACAAAAACCTAGAATACATAGTATTAATAAGAGAACTAATAGATCCAGAAATAGAAGCAACCTACCTAAAAAACTCGAAAGAAATAAGAGAAGGCATATACCTAATAAGCCTAAAAGATATATTAAGCGTAAACACGCAGGAACTCAATCAACACCCTGAAGCAAAGCTATGTACTTCAAGATAAGAAAATTATCCCTCATAATCGGTTGCTCAGTATAAATAGATAAACGCAACTTCTTAAGCACCTTACCTTGATGCAAAGGAACACACAACCATGAACCACCAGGAACAGTTAACCTCGAGAAACCCTCAACCGAACCATCAGCATAATAAGCTTCAAGCAAAATAGTCAAGTTCTCAGAATCACCAAGATAACGCAGAACAAAACTCTGAAAACCAGTCACATTAAAATCATTAAAAGACCTCTCAATAGTAAACCAACCAGTAGAACCATTATGAACAATCATCCTCAACTCCTGACCAGTACTCGAACCAAGCTCCCAATAAGAAACATTAAGAGTATGAGTAACAATATACCAGGAACCACTACGCAAAGCAAAATCATACACACCATAACTAGACGACAAAACTAAACCCCCAACAACATCAAGCACACTCTCATTAAAACGAAGCACATAAATCCCATCAGCAACCTCACGACACAAAGCTAATTCTAGAGGAGACAACATATAGAGACGAGAACCAAAAACAAGAGTCTGATTAACCAAATCATAAACACGACCATGCCGATCAGGCAAACCACCAAGCAACTCAAGCAAATGACCCTCATAATACCTGAAGCCAAGATAAGCACGAACCCAACCAACAACATTAGGCGAAGAAGCAGGATCCAAAGGCTTAGCAGGACTATTAAAAATCAAATAAATATTACTTTTATTTCCAAAGCCAAATAAGGTATTCATTTTTTTGATCTGTTTAACTGTTAAGTTATCTGGATGATAAACATATTCATGAATAATTGCTTTTGGTATAAAGTTCAATAACAATAAGGTTAATATGATGCCATATAGTACTTTAGTTAAATTAACTCTCAAAAAATAATTACTGGATATTAGATATAACTTCTGGGTAAATTTGGCAATATTTTTCACCAATCCATAAATCCCTATTCCCTGGAGTATACCGATTGGAAGCATTATAATAATACGATAAGACCACGCATTCCAAAATGTAAATGGTAAGCAAAGAAGTAGAAAAAAACTCAATAACCAAGAAGTAATGATTAAATTTAGGTCATGATACGGCAAATAAACCAACATAAAGTATAATCCAACTATAGCCAAAAGATAAGTTATAATTGATTCATTCTTTACGATCCAGAGGCAATCTGGATTAAAGAAACAGAAATTTTTATTACTAAGATCAATATAACTAGCTAGCCTAATCCCAAGCAAGAAAAAAAGTAATACATTTAATATAAAGGGTAATGAGAATAAAGCAAGTTTATATTTTATTTCCTTTAGTTTATTTCTAGTTACAAAAATCTTAATTAAACTATAAATGAAAGCAACTAATAAAAATATAGCAGCAGTCCATAAATGTGTAGCAATTAAGCCACCAACTATTAACAAAATTTTTATGTATTCTTTCCGTTGCGGTTTTAATTCAATATATTTCCCCATAAAAATAAATACAAAGACCATTGCCATAAAATTAGCATACAGATCCCAGCTTAACCGTATATAAAAATAATTCAGTACTGCAGAACACGATGTTATTGTCGCTAATTCAATATTCCTAGTACCCTTATAAATAAAATAAAGAATTGATATAGCGTAAATAACTCCGTTAATAACTGGAAAATAGTATAGAATAGTATGTAACGGAATGCCTATTCTGATT
>JALWRR010000100.1 GCA_026993975.1 Promethearchaeati archaeon
GTTGGGAAATTGAGGTCGGTACTCCTCCCACTTCCGCCCTTATTATTAAGGAGTTGAAAATTGAGAAGGGTTCTGGTCAGGCTGGAAAGGAGATTGTTGGGGATCTGAGCTTGGATAAAGTTGTTGAGATTGCTAAAATGAAGCTACCGGAAATGTATGTTAGGGATATTAGAGGCGCGATTAAGCAAGTGCTTGGTACAATGGTTTCAATGGGTGTTACTTGCGAGGGTAAGGATCCAAGGGAGATTATTAGGAATCTGGATGAGTGGTTAAAAAAGAAAAATATAAAAGTGGAAGTAAGCTAAGGATTTACTCGATTAATCTATTAAATGATCCGATGAAAAGTGAGGTGAACTCGAAATGTCTCTTCCACCATATGTGACTTGGGAAACCCCCAAGGAATTGGCTGATGAAGCATTAAAGTTGTTAGAGGAAGTTAGAAAGGCAGGAGGTAAAGTAAGAAAAGGAGCTAATGAAACTACGAAGGCTGTTGAGCGAGGCCAGGCCAAACTAGTGTATATAGCTATGGATGTTAATCCTCCAGAGATAGTAATGCATCTACCTCCAATTTGCGAGGAGCGGGGAATACCATATTTGTTCGTGCCATCTAAGATGGAGCTTGGTAAAGCTGCTGGAATAGAGAGGTTTGCGTCTGCAGCTGCAATTGTTGATGCTGGTGAGGCTAAGGATAAGTTGCAGAGGATAATTAATCGCATAAGGGAGCTTAAGTTAGCTAAGAAGTAATCCACCTTCACCTTATATTATTTTTCATCTTTTAAAATAGGGTAATTGAGTGATACATATTTATACTGTATTGAATCTTCAAAATTATTTTTCGATTGCTCAGTAGAGAGTGATTATTATGTCCGCGGGGGAAAAACCTAGTGACGAGTACGAGGACATTGGCATACCGGCTGTTGTGGAATATATCGTTGAGAGAATGGGTCGAGCGGGGGAAATAACGCAGGTACGAGCTAGAATACTTGAGGGGCCTGATAAAGGCAGGATTATTACTAGGAACGTTAAGGGTCCTATTAGACCTGGAGATATATTGATGCTACGTGAAACAGAGAGAGAAGCTCAGAAAATTAAGGCTCAGAAGAGGTAATTGAAATGCCTGTCTGTTCTTTCTGCGGTAGGGAGATTTTACCAGGCACTGGAATAATGTACGTTCATAAGTCTGGGAGGGTATCTTGGTTTTGCTCAAGAAAATGCAGAAATCTTGCTTTGGAGAGAAAACGGAAAAACATTAAGGTTAGGTGGACGATGGCGTATAGAAAGGCAAGAACAAGCAAATCGAAAACATAGTGTTAAATTTTTATGCATTAAATCTAAATTGTTAGTATATCTTTACTGCTATCTTTTTAGAATCTTCCCTTCTCGCTAAATGATTGATGAATCATGTATTTTAGTTGAGGTGCTTGATTATGAGTGAGGATAAAGAAAAAATTTTGCGGGATGCTAAGCAAATTTTGATGCAGATTGCTCATGATTTAAATACACCACGAAATATTAGGAGAGCTGCTAGGAATGCTATCAGGGAGCTAGATAATGCTGAGATAAGTTTAGCGCTAAGAGCTGCGAATGCTATAGATATATTACAGGAGATAACTGATGATCCTCAGATACCAACATTTGCAAGAACAGCTATTTTGGAAGCTATATCATTACTGGATATAATAGCTAAAGAATAGGAACTAAAACTAGGAGCAACGCTGATAAAGGGAAATATTTAAAAATCAAAGTGCATAAGGTATTTTCAGTTAATTGAATGATCCAGCACTCTGGGCCGGAAGCTAAGCCGCCCCACGAGGTTCCGAGTACTGCCCTCCGCGAGGGGGTGGGAAAGGACCTTGCTGCTTTCCCCGTTAGGGGAGGCGGCCATAGGGGGCGGGAAACGCCCGTTCCCATTCCGAACACGGAAACCTGGAGTGCTGGTGATGATTATCGTATTCTTTTAATAATACATTATTTAATAGTTTTTTATACACTGAAGTTCAGTAATATTAAGCAAATTTCAGCTATATCTGTATTGAGTTTTTGGTGATGATGCTTATGTATTGGCTAGCTGCTTATGATGAAGCAAAAACGATGAGAGAATTGATTGCAGCTATAGCAGGAGTCGTTGATGAGGGTAATTTCTATATTCGGGAAGATGGACTCGAGTTTTCTGCTATGGATGAATCTCGAGTAGCTATGGTTATTCTTAAGATGCCATCGACAATATTCCATAGGTATGAATTTGAACCGCCGGAGGATGGAGACACGATAATAATTGGGGTTAATTTCAGTGATCTTAAAAAGATCATGCAGAGAGGTAAGGCTAAGGATGGAATCATTTTCTCGCTCAAAAAAGAGAAAGGCAAGACATTCTTCAATGTAACGTTCTTTAGGGGAAGTATTGATGAGAGAACCCTGCAAAGGACTTTTGCGCTACCAATATTAGAGATACCTGAAGAAAGAATTAATATTAAGGAACTGCAGTATGATGTATTAGTGGAGTTTTCTCCAGCTAGTTTCCTAAATGATATAATCTCTGATGCTAAAATCGTAGGAGAGGATTTAAGGTTAATTACTAGTAGTGAATCAAAGGAAATGAAGTTCATCTCTGAGAGCGAAACGGGCGGTTACTATGAGTATACAGCTCCTTTAGAGAGAGAAGACACTGTTATTCAATGGGAAATAAAGAATGATGCTGAAGCGTTATACTCAATAGATTTCCTCCGAAAATTCGTTAGAGCTGCTAAAGTTGCTGATATGGTTCGACTAGAGTACTCCAAGAATATGCCTCTTCGAATGACCTTCCTAGTTGGTGGAGGCGCTGAATTAGCATACCTACTTGCACCAAGGTTACTATGAATATCTTTGTTATTGTCCTCTTTCATGCATTCATTATTTCACATTATTTCAATCAATTTACGTATATCTCGAGAAATTTTTCCTAAGGAAAAGAAGCAATTACACTAGATTTAATTCATTGTTTAATATTTAATAATAAAAAATTAATAATAAATATAGATAGGCTAAATTAGTAAACACTCAAGATTCACTATAATATTAAGAACAACACTTTTTAAATTAAGAGATTTTTAATCTTATTTACTTCGTGAGTGAGTTCAGGGTTTAATGATTATTATGTGTGATACAAAATGGTTTATAAGGATAAGCAAGGTTTTTTTAGATTCAAGATAGTTTTCTATGGACCCTCGCTATCTGGGAAAACGACAATGCTAAAAGTACTATACAATCGTATTTCTGGACTTAAGAAAAGTAAGATAAGATCTGTTGAGGATCCAAGTGGTAGAACCCTTTATTTTGATTACATGCCTTTAGGCACTAAGAGCAAGGTATTCTTTGATATATACACAGTTCCTGGGCAGAGACGTCATAAAAAGCAGAGAAAATTCTTATTAGAGGGTGCTGATGCAATAGTATTCGTTGTTGATAGTGATCCATCAGCTCTGCAGGAGAATGTTTATAGTATAAACGAGTTAAGGGAGTTTCTTGGGGATAAGTGGGGAGAGATACCTTTAATAATTGTTCTAAACAAGAGAGACCTGCCCGATGCTCTACCAGAGACAGTTTTATTACGAGCATTAAGAATTAATGGTCCATTCCCTGTCTTTAAAACAATTGCTATTGAGGGATTAGGCGTTAAGCGCGTGTTTCAGGAGGCTGCAAGGCTAGCTATGCTTTATAGAGTTTTTCCTGATGTTTACCGAAGGGAACTAGAGACGTTAGCTCAGACAACTAGAGAGAAATTATCTTCTTAGCTATCTTTCAAAGAAAAAGACTCGGTTTTTTAGAGCTTAATTTAAGAAAATGTAATGTGTTGGAATTTCTATTTCTAATCAGTCTAATAACACAAGTATTGTTGTTTAATCTATTGATTCAGGATAACATTACCATGAAATCTTCTGGCGTCTCCTTTATTGTTTCGTCTTTTTCTAGTTCCCCTCTCTCTCTTAATACTTGGTTAGTTATCAGCCAGAAAATTAATGCGAGACTCTTCCTTCCCTTATTGTTTGCTGGTACGGCGAAATCTATGTTTGATAATGTGTTATTTGTGTCGCATATAGCAACTATGGGGATCCCTATTCTCGAAGCTTCAATTATAGCTTGTTTTTCTTTTATTGGGTCAGAAACCAAGATTATTTCTGGTTCAACATAACTAACTAGCTCTGGGTTAGTTAATGTTCCTGGTAGAAATCTTCCAGGGAATGCTAGGAATCTTGTCCATTTCGAAAGCTTTATAATGGGTTTCTGCGCGTATAGCCTAGTTCCAAATACAGCTACTTCACTAGGATCGTACCTAGCTAGTAATCTCGCCGCCAATCTGATTCTTTCATCTGTCTTTAAGACATTTATTAGATATACTCCACCCTTCCTCTTGAAAACAAACTTCTCCATGTCTTTTGTTTTTTTGTTTGTTCCTATATGAGTTCCGTACCTGATATACGTTTTCATTGGTACTAACATTTCTCTTTTCGTTGTCATTTCTTGTATTTCCTCAATAACTCTCTCTCCTGATTCTTTGCTCATCTTTATTCCTCCTTAAATTTTTATTGAGGTGGGGGAACGAACTTTATTTCGTACATTATTATTTCGTCAATCATCTCTATATGAGATATAAACATTCTTCTGCAACACTCTTTCTTGATACCTAAATCATCAAGAACTTTTCCTGGATCCTCCCCACGCTTAACTCGTTTTTCGAAGTCTTCCCATAAGTGTCCAATAACTTTACCACATGTGAAGCATCTTACTGGAAAAATCATTATTTATCCCTTTTATGGTTTTATGAATTATTATGATCTCTCTTTCAATACAGATAAGAGATATTTAAAGCTGGATAGATATTTTAATTTTTTCACTAAATGGAATGCCCGCACTATTTCTGTCTTTTATTGACTTGGTCTATGGATAGGTTTTTAGGGGGCTCGGCTAGTAATACGTATGTATGCTAACCGAAA
>JALWRR010000101.1 GCA_026993975.1 Promethearchaeati archaeon
ATGTATAGAGATCTCTCATGGATCCTTCTTGCTCGAGATAGGCTTTCTTGGAGCGTTTGGAAGCTTTCATAATCTCCTCCATAGATTCGTCGAAATGACGTTTATAGAGTTTTACATTCTTTAATTCTTCCTCGGTCAGATCCCTAAAGTTTGCTTTTGTAATATATTCTCTAATTGCATTTTGCACCGCTTCTTGACATAATGCTTCAATATCGGCACCGGTTTTATCCTCCATAGCTGCGGCAAGCGTGTCCAAATCAACATCATCGCCGAGAGGAATTCCTCTGAGATGGATTTGGAATATTTTTTTACGCGTTTCCTTATCGGGTAAAGGTATTTCAATTTGTTTACTGAATCTACCCGCCCGAAGGAGGGCAGGATCGAGGATGTCCGGTCTATTCGTTGCCGCAATAACAATGACATCGTTTAATCTTTCCAAACCGTCCATCTCGGTTAATAATTGCGAAACCATTCTCTCCGTAACTTGGTTGGATCCGGGACCACCGCGACCCCGTGCGGGCGCAATCGCATCAATCTCATCCATAAAGATTATACACGGTGCGGCCGCCCTTGCTTTTCTGAAAGTTTCTCTTATCGCTTTTTCGCTTTCGCCGACCCATTTGCTGAGAAATTCGGGCCCCTTTACGGCGATAAAGTTTACCTCACTTTCATGTGCCAAGGCCCTTGCAAGGAGTGTTTTACCGGTTCCCGGAAGTCCATAGAGGAGTATTCCTTTTGGCCTCTTTCCCTTCAAATGTTTATAGATGTTCGGATATTTAAGCGGCCATTCTACGCTTTCTTGGAGAATCTGCTTGGCCTTTTCCAATCCGCCGATATCATCCCATGTTTCCGTGGGACGGGTGATCATTACTTCTCTTAGTCCCGAAGGTTCGATTTCACTGAGAGCATCTTCAAAATCTTTTTGTTGTATTACGAGTTTGTTCAATACCTCGGGTGGGATGATATCTTCATCCAAGTTTATTTCGGGAAGTATTCGACGAAGGGCATTCATGGCGGCTTCCCTGGCCAATGCCTCTAAATCCGCTCCAACGAATCCATGAGTTTTTTCCGCCAGATATTCAAGATCAACATCCTCGGCAAGGGGCATTCCCCGCGTGTGAATTTGTAGAATTTCCAATCGTCCGTCTTTATCCGGCACACCGAGTTCTATTTCGCGATCGAATCTTCCTGGACGTCTTAACGCTGGATCAACAGCATCAGGTCTATTGGTGGCGCCTATAACAATTATGTTGCCTCTACCATGAAGACCGTCCATTAACGCTAATAATTGCGCTACAACCCTTTTCTCAACTTCTCCTACTACTTCCTCACGTTTTGGCGCTATTGCATCAATTTCATCCATGAATATTATTGCAGGAGCGTTTCTTTTGGCCTCATCAAATATCTCCCTTAATCTTCTCTCGCTTTCACCATACCATTTTGACATTATTTCAGGTCCATTAATTGCAATGAAATGCGCGTTTGTTTCATTAGCTACTGCTTTAGCTAGGAGTGTTTTTCCAGTACCAGGTGGACCATATAATAAAACGCCTTTAGGTGGATCTATTCCCAAACGTCTGAATAACTCTGGGTACTTCAATGGTAATTCTACGAGTTCCCTTATACGTTGTTTAGCATATTCTAGATCACCTATGTCTTCCCAAGTAACCCTAGGTACTCCTCTTTCTCTTGTTACAGGTCTTGGTTGAATTACAACCTTAGTTTTCTCTGTAACAACAACAGCCTCCGCGTTTCTTGGTTTATGATCAACTATTGCAAATGGAAATGCTTGAGCAAATTGCCTAACTATGATTCTGTCATCAAGCGTGACTGGAATATGTAGTAATCTCCTTTTCATGTATTCTGCTAAAGTATATGGATCAAACATTATTTCCTCCATAGGAGCAATAACTATTTCCTCCGCTTCCTTTGCTTCAGCCTTTCTTACCTCAACGTATTCGTCTGTTTTTACGCCAGCATTTTCTCTCGTCACACCATCTATCTGAATTGTTCCAGGTGGGTCTGCTGGGTTCGCTGGGAACGCTTTGGCTGCAGTTGCTTTATTGCCTACAATTAATATGACATCTCCGGGGCGCACATTAAGCGTCTTCATATCTTTTAGATGTATCTTTGCGATCCCTCTGTATACATCGCCAGTCTCTCGCATTGGGAGGACTCTTAAAAATAGGGATTTCTTTTTTTCAGGTACGTCTTTTGACATTAGATAGCACCTCCTCTATAATAATACATCCTAAATAATTCATAGAATAAATAATGCTTATGATGTATAAAAATTAAAAAGTCATGATTTACGTTATCAGTAAGTTACCGTCATGTGCATTGCGGCTTTATTCTACCTTTATTTCCTTTCGTTTCTCTTCTTTTTTCTTAGTGTCAAAAATGATCTCTAAAATACCGTTGTTGTAGCGTGCTTTTGCACTTTCGGGTATTACCTCGGTTGGTAAGTTAATCTTCTTGTAATATTTTCTATCTTCTGCCTCTGCTGAAATCTCAACGTCTTTTTCAGAAGCATTAATCTTTATTGTTTCCTTTCTAGCTCCAGGGAGATCAACAATTACTTTTATTTTATCATCTTCTGGATAGACTGTCGAGAGCGGTTCAAATGCTTCTCGAGTTATCACACCAGAGGAAAACGGCTTCACATTACCGAATTCCTTTATTCTTGGTTTTCCATCTGGGCCTATTGTTATGCTAAAACCGTATACGTAATGCTTGAACGGACTTTTTTTACCTATATATCTAGGCTCCAAGGGTATTTGGAAATCCTCCAGATCGCGCATAAATTTCTTCATTATCTCATTGACTTCCCTAAAAAATTCATCGAAGGGAGTTCTTGACCCAAAAAACCTTCTGATAAACCGTTCAAATGGGTCCTCTTCATCCCATTCATCATCCCTACGTTTTTTATCTTTTTTATCTGTCATAAGATACACCGCTTTGCAAATTAGTAATATTTTCATTGATTTCTAAAATTCTAAAATAAGGAATTATAATGTCTCTGATTATTTATAAATAGTTAAGGAATGCGTTTGATTTTTCATGCGCCGTCGGAAAGTATCAAATAGCACAATCGCTCCGATAAATACGAGGATTACAACATATACAATTATTAGAAGATTTATGCATGGAGTTTTTTGTATGATGATTGTGATCGTGTCATTGATTGTTCCGCCATTAATTGGCTTAATAGAAATAAAATAAGAGCCTTTACCGTTAAGTGTAATCTCTTTACTGCTTGTTCTGATGTCTCTAACATAAATTGGTGATCCATCCCAGCCATAGAGCTTGTATACTACAGCATAGTATTTTGCTGGTGCATCAACTCTAATTTTATAGCATCCATCAAGGTTAACGATAAATCCTAAGGAAAGAAGATCTTTATCTATCGAGAAATCTGATGCATTTCTTTCAGTAATTTTTATCATAATCGCTTTAAAATCTGAAAAATTATTTTGCAATGCAAATAACAGAGAGGGAATGTGAACTAAACCAAAACCTTCGTCATAATCTTTCTTACCATAATCAAATGATGGGGGGTCTCTGTGAATAACCGTATTATTGAATATAAATGATGTTTCATGAAGTCCTATAAAACGTGTTTCAATTGCGGAAGCTAATAATAAGGATTTCAAAAAAAGAACACTTGAGAGATTATACCTCCATTTATTTTTCTGGATCAAATATGATATAAGAGAAGCTACAATGCCTGTAACTAATGGTGCAGCAAAGCTAGTTCCTATGCCTCCCGTATAATCATTATGAATATCCTTGAAAGATCCATCTGGATTATTTGTGTCAGCAGCTATAATCCAGCTACCATATATTAAGCCACCACTAGGAGCCACAATATCTGGCTTTATATAAGGTAAATTGGGGCCATCTGTATAACTTCCTCCCCTCGAAGAGTAAATAGCTATGCCTAGATAATCATTCACTCCTCCTACAGTTATTGCATAAGCTGCAGTAGCTGGAGAACCTATTTGCCTTTCAGTGACTCCAGAATTCGCTAAGGCTAGATAAGAGTTACCAGCTGCAACAACTGTTACAATGCCTTTTTTAGCGAGGTTGTTAATAGCGTAATCTAAGGATAGACTTGGAACATATCCTCCTAAGCTAAGATTGATTGCGACTATCTTGAGTTTATCCGCTAGTTCTGCTACTTTATCTAAAGCGGCTAGAATTACGTTATCATAGGTGATGCTGGAGTTACCTTTAAAAATTTTGAAAACTGCTAATTTTAACTTATTGTTAACTCCTTTTGTGGGAGGATTCTTATCTATAGTTTTATTTAAGTTAATTATCAAGCGGTAATAACCCATTACGTCTGATGAAAGATATAGCTTGTAATAACCTTTTTTCAGATACATTTTCTTTGTTTCATTGGCATGAAACTTTAAAGTACTACGATAGTTCTCTTCATTTTCAGCAACTAACTTAAAAGTAGGAGATACGGTGGTTTTCGTTTTGATATCTAGATGGAAACTAACATTCTGATTAAATGGAACATCGAGAGAAAATACCTCCATAGAATATCCGCGTAATTTGCCATAGGTAGTTATATTTATTATTCCATTTGATGAAGATGCTCCGGAGCCAGCTATGATCGATGAAACCATTGTTCCATGACCATTAAAATCAACCGGGTGATTATATCCCTCAACTAGATCTTCCCAGTAAACCAACTTATTACTCAGATCCTTATGGTTGACATCTATTCCAGTATCAATAATTGCTACTGTAACTGGCTCAGTGATTTTATTTAAGAAAGGCCATAAGTAATCCCGAATACCAATTATTTTCGTCGCTTTGTCCATGAGGAGAGAGCGTTTAAAGTTTGGTTCTATTAATATAAGGTTCTTTTTCAGAAGATTTTTAATCACATATATCTCGTTAAGAGTGATGTTTGAGATGTATATCGCGTTTAGTGCTGAATGATACACTGCAGATACTTTTATGGCTTTTTGCTTCAATAGCTTTAAAGTCTCGGCGTTAATTCTTTTGAGTGTCACAATGACATTATATGTGTTATTTTTCCCTAAATCTATGATATCGGAGACCCCATTTCTATTTCTATCGTACAGCGTTGTTTTATAATCCAATCCATAATCCACCAGGAAACTAGGAGAGCGCATTACTGGATGTTTTGTCTCAATAGTGGAAATCATTAATACTTGGGTAATGCTTAATAACGTAATAACCTGGATTGCTAAAATAGTTATAATGATTCTTTTGACATGGGTCATTTTCTCGCCCAGTGATGTATCTCAAGATTTAAAAAATGATCTCTAGACCTTTATAGTAGTGTCTAAATTAATAAATTTGTTTAGATTTATGATGCGAGGTGATTACTTTGGAGCAAGAAGCTTATAAAGAGGACATGGAGTACAAGAAGTTTCAATTAAAAAAGCTTGTTCAGGAACTAGATAAGAAAACAGCTGTAGACGGGCACTCAACTACGTTAGTTACAGTTATAATTCCGCCTAGTACACCTATAAGCGAGATCTCTGAATTAATAAGACAGGAAATATCGACAGCTGCTAGAATAAAATCTAGAACTACCAGAAAGCATGTTCAAACAGCATTATCAAGTATTCAAAGTCGATTGAGATATTGGCATAAAGTACCTAAAAACGGATTAATAATTTACGCTGGAATAACACAAGAGGGCAAATTAGAATACTATGAGGTTGTTCCTCCTAAACCAGTTAAAATTAAGAAATATCTATGCGATGCAAAATTCGATACTAGTGTATTAAAAGAAATGCTTCAGGAAAAGGATAAGTACGGTATTATTCTCCTGGAGCGTGATGAAGCTACTATAGGGTTGCTAGACGGTACACATGTAGAAGTAATAAAAGAGTTGACTGGTTATGTACCTTCAAAACATAGTAAGGGAGGTCAGTCTGCAAGAAGATTTGAGAGACTTATTGAAATAGCTTATCATGACTTTCTAAAGAAAGTTGGTGAAGAAGCTAATAAGATTTTCCTACAAATGGATATAAAGGGACTGATAGTTGGTGGACCAGGATTCGCTAAAGAGGAGTTCATAGATGGTAATTATCTCGATTATAGACTCAGAGAAAAAATAATTGGTATAGTGACCACACAATACTTGAGTGAAGAGGGATTAAGGGAGGCGCTAGAAGAGGCTAAAGAATTAATAAGGGACAGTAGGTATGCTAAAGAGCGAGAAATATATGAAGAGTTAATGAGTTTATCAATTAGATCTCCAGAATTGGTTGCTTACGGGTTCCGAGAGGTAAATAATGCTTTAGATCAGGGTAAAGTCGATAAATTGGTTATAGTTGAGGATTTAAAGGGAAAAATAATTAGGATTTATTGCAAGAATGTTGATATAGACCCGATAGAAACGATGGTTACTTCAGATATAGAGATCAATAAAATGAAAGAGCGAGCTAAAAAGATATGTTCGAAATACCAATCAGAGCCTGTTATCGAAGTCGTGAGTGAAGACGTAGTTGATTATTTATTCGAGAAAGCTAAAAAAACTGGAGCTAAAGTAGAATTTATTTCGCCTGAAGGAGAAATACATGACATGTTTAGGAGCGCGTTTAAAGGTATTGCTGCAATACTGAGATACGCTTAATTACTAAACTATAAAGAAACAATATAGGATTCTATCATCTTGAAGAGTATTTTTAAATATTCGGTTCTTAACAATTGTTAAAGACAAAATTAAGGCGCTTTTTAAAAGCAATAATAAAAAAAGGCAATGCGCGATGTCATTAATAGAAGAGATAATACTAAGCCTTAGTAAAAACGAGAGAAGAATTCTTAAAATAATTGCTAACCTAGGCCAGAACGAGGTTTACGAAGATGAAATAGCTAAAGAGTCAGGTATGTCTATAGCTGAAATCGCTAGAAGCGCTCTTTGGCTAGAGAATAAAGGTCTTGTAAAGCGCTCTGAAGAAACTAGAGATGTGCTAGTTCTAACTGATAAAGGTAAGCGTTACGCTGATTCAAAACTGCCTGAACAGCTAGTTCTAGACCACTTAAAGAAAGTTAAAGCTACTAAGTTAGATGACTTAACTAAGAGCTTGGGAATGGATCTAAATGAGATTAGTGTTGCTATAGGCGTCTTAATTAGATATAATTGTGTCCGATTTAACAAGAAAGAAAAGATATTACAGATAACTAATAATTGTATTGAGTTAAAGGAGATACCTACTCAGAAAGCTTTTAGGTTAATCATAGCTAAGAAATGGGACTTATTATCAAGTATGAAGAGAGAGGTTAATAACTTATTAAGAAGAGGTCTTTTAAGGTATCAGAAAGAAACGCGCTGGAAAATTAAGCTAACAGAGTTAGGAAAAAAAGTTATTGCAACGAAATTTGAGCTAGATGTAATAGATAAATTAACTCCAGAGATCATAGTTAATAAATCGTGGATGTCAAAGAGAATTAGGTGGTATGACGTTGAGTCACCAGTACCAAAACTTTGGGGAGGTCGAAAGCATCCGTTGAGATTAATAATGGAAAAAATAAGACAAGTTTTTCTAGAAATGGGATTCAAAGAAATGCGCGGCCCTTGGGTAGAAATATCATTCTGGAATATGGATAGTATGTGGATTCCACAAGATCATCCCGCGAGAGAGATGCAAGCGACTTTCTACTTAAATAAGCCTAGAAAAGGAGTAGTGGAGGATAAAGAACTATTAAATCTAGTTAAAGAAGTTCAAGAAAACGGTGGAGATACTGGATCGATAGGTTGGCAACAGCCATGGTCAATAGATGAAGCACTAAAAGCACTGTTAAGGACACATACAACAGCAGTCACATTTAGGGTTCTTGGATTTATTATTAAGAAGGGTTTAGTGAAACCACCAGTAAAATTCTTTACAATCGGTAGAGTATTTAGAAACGAGACTATAGATTGGAAGCATCTAGCGGAGTTTCATCAAGTTGAAGGTTTTGTGGTCGCTAAGAACTTATCCCTCAGAAGTCTTATGGGGTATATTAAAGAGTTTTATATGAAAATGGGGATTAAGAAGATTAGATTCAAGCCAACGTATAACCCATATACGGAGCCTTCTATGGAAATATTCGCGTGGCATCAAGACGTAGGAAAATGGGTTGAAGTTGGAAACAGTGGGATTTTTAGACCAGAGACATTAAGGCCGTATGGAATAAGAGACCCCGTAATTGCATGGGGCCTCGCTGTAGAACGATTAGCTATGCTTATATATAATATGGAGGATATCCGTAAGGTTCTTGGTCCTATGTGCGATATAAACTGGTTAAGATGGTATAAAGTCCCAATAAAAGGAATTTTTGGGTGAAGTCAATGCCTGTGATCGATGTTCGTTTATATCGTTTAAATAAACTATTAGGTCAGGAGTTCACGCTTAAAGAGCTTGAAGAGATTCTTTTCCGCTTCGGAATGGAACTAGATAGCGTTAAGGAAACGGATAATGATTATCAATTAAAAATAGAGATTACCCCTGATAGGCCTGACATGCTGTCTGTATGGGGTCTAGCAAGAGCATTACGTAAATATCTAGGTATAGATAAGGGGATGGATAGATATAATATAAGAAAGGGAAATTTCCATATATACGTAGATGAGAGTGTATCGGAAATTAGACCTTATATAGCAGCAACGGTTGTAAAAAACATTAAGTTGACTGAGGAGGATCTCGAGGATTTGATTTACGCACAGGAAAAATTGCATGAAACTTTCTGTAGAGGGAGAAAAAAAGCATCTATTGGTTTTTATCCATTAAGAAAATTGAATTGGCCACTATATTATAAAGCTGATTATCCAGAGAGAATAAAATTCAAGCCACTAGGTTTTGAAACCGAGATGAACGCTATTGAGATTCTCGAAAAGCATCCAACCGGACAGCAATATGCTCACTTATTAAGAGGAGCTAAACTGTTCCCTATCTTTATAGATAGTTCTAACAATGTTTTATCGCTTCCTCCAATAATAAACTCAGAGGATCACGGGAAAGTATCGATAGATGACAGCGAGATACTTCTCGAAGTCACGGGAACGCATAAACCTACAGTGAAGCTCGTTGTGAACATAATTACTGCAATACTCAATGATATGGGGGGAGACTTGTACAGTGTTAGCATACATTACAAAGATGGTAGTGAGATTAGTCCGTACATGAATCCAAGGAAATGGAGAGTAGATAAGAAATACATTGAGAAGATACTGGGAATGAAGTTTGATGATGAAAAGATTAAGATTTTGCTTCAAAAAATGGGGTTAGAAAGCATTTTTAGCGAGGATAATAAGCTAGAAGTCATGGTTCCAGCTTATCGTGCTGATATCTGGCATCAAATTGATATAATCGATGATATAGCTCGAGCTTACGGATTTGATAACTTTGATCCAGAATTAACTCCAGTTTTTACGATAGGTGGTATGCTTGATCGAACAAAAGTAATAGATTATGTACGAGAATTATTAATTGGTCTAGGTTATACCGAAGTTTTTACCTATGCTCTAACAAGCAAAGAAGATCAATTCGCGAGAATGAGGTTAGATATCTCTAATAAGGTTGTTGAAATAATGGGGGCTAAAGAGGAGAAAATCAATATTGTTAGAAACTGGCTTCTTCCTGAGCTCTTAAAAACATTGGCATATAATAAAGAAAGACGATATCCAATTAAGATCTATGAAGTTTCTGATATCGTGGAACTAGATAACGCTTCAGATACCGGCGCTGTAAATAGAACACGAATTGCGGCTTTATCAGCTCATAAAGAAGCTAGTTTTACCGAGATTAGAGGCGTTGCAGAGTATTTATTACGAGCATTAGGAATAGATAATTACAAGATCAAGCGCATAACTCATAATTCATTTATAGAGGGTAGGGTAGCTGGAGTGTTTATTGATGAAATTCAGATAGGCGTTATAGGCGAATTGCATCCCGAAACAATCCTTAATTGGGGTCTCTCTGTACCGATATGTGCAATGGAATTAGATTTAGATGCACTTATGCACTGGAGTTATAGTCCAGTTAATATCGCTTGATCATTATTTTTCTATTGATTTAAGTTGTGATAGATACATCTCTAGTAATTCCTTTGGCGTCGTTGCATCCTCAGGGCTTTTATCTGTACGCCACCTTAAAAATCTCGGAAAACGAATCGCTATTCCAGCATCTTTACCCAATCTCTGTTTTACTAGATCCCTTGCTGCGGTATGTACAGGACTTAAAGTTAATTCAGCTCCAATAACCTCCATAACTAGTTTTGGTTCTATCCAATAGTCTGGCTCTAAATCACTGATAACTCGCACGGGTTTCTTATCTACTATATATGGCTTTAATAAGTTAGGTAATTGAGCTAAATCTGCATCTGTAAAACCCGATCCCACTTTGCATACGGTTTCAAATACATCTTTATCTGGGTTATAAGCTGCAAGTAATAAAGCACCGTAGGTTCCAGCTCTTCTCCCTTTTCCAGCGAATGCACCTACGACCACTAGATCAACTGTATCAGCCATTTCACTCTTATAGTCTCTCTTATATTTAATCCAAAGCCAGCCTCGAGCTCCAGCTTGGTAAATCGAGTCATCATTTATAGATTTTATAACTAATCCTTCGCAACCAGCAGCTATTGCTTCTAAAAAGAATTTTTCTAATTCCTCAACAGAGTTAACGATTTTTGATTGAGCGAGAACTAGCCAATCATTTTTAACTATTATTTCCTCAAGTCGTTTTCTTCTTTCTGGGTACGGGTGATCTAATAATTCCTCACCGTCTACATACATTATGTCAAATAGGAATACTCTTACTGGGTATTCCTCCATTACTTTATGGATATCGTATTTTCTTTTCCTGTGCATTAATTCCTGAAATGGGCGCATTTCCCCCGTCTCAGGATCTATAGCTACTATCTCGCCCTCAACAATAGCCTCATTAGCTTTTATATATTTCTTAGCGTATTCAACTACATCTGGGTATTGATATGTTATGTTCTCTAATCGGCGCGAGAAAATGAATATCTTATCGCCTTTTTTATGAATTTGACTTCTTTCGCCATCAAATTTCCATTCAGCTGCGCATACTCCACCCATTTTCTTAAGTATTTCGCTAGGATCTTGTAATCGTTCAGCGAGCATAGGTCTAATAGGTCTACCTGGTTCTATCTTGATTTTTCTTAATCCTTCTTCTCCTTCTAATGCCACTACCTTTGCTATATATCCGATATCTGGGGCCTTATTGTATGCGCGTTCAATTATCTCTCTATTTTCTTTTGTTCTCAAAAAGGCTTCAGCTAAAGCATCTAAAATGGTCATTTCTCCTACTCCTAAACGTAATTGCCCTAGAGCAATCCTTATTATATAGCGTGCTTCAATCGGTTTAGCGGAGACCAGCAAACCAGTTAAAATTCTTAGCTTTAGATCTTGGCTTCCTGGACCACTAGCATGAGCAATTTTAACAAACTTTTCGTATATTTCTTTTACTGTTAATGGTTGAATTAGTAAGGCTTGAATTTTTTTCATCATTATAGCTTTTTCAGCCACTTTTCCTAAATCTCCAAGCGATTTTAACATTTTTTCTAATCTTTCAATAGTTAGTCCCGTTGTTTTGGAAATAGCTCTCAAAGCCATTCTTTCAGCGATCCCTAGTTCAGGATGTCCTAAGTAATCAGGCCACAGTTCTCCCACTGTTAAATAAGCTATTTTATCAATTTCATCTGCTTCGCTTCTCTTAAACAAATCAGCTAATATCTTTATCATTTCAATTTTTCCAGTTATTTTTTCAAGTCTGTCATAATAATCGCATAGAGTCTCAAACAGCATAGGCAAGTAAAATCACCATAAGATATTTAATTCTCACTATATTAATGAAGTAACATAATGGGTATACAACAATAGGTATTTATGGATATATTAGTTATACATCTTTCTGCATGTTTAAGCATCAGAAGGGGATTATCAATTAGGTGATCTGAGATGAATAATAAGAAAAAATCATTGTGTGTGGTGATAACGACTATTGATTCACTAGAAAGCGCTAAAAAGATGGCTAGAGAAATCATAAAGAATAAACTAGCAGCATGCGTTAATATTTTCCCAGTTAATTCCATATATTACTGGGAAAACAAGGTAATTGAGGATAATGAGGTAATGTTGTTCATCAAAACCAGTGAAGAGAGAGCAATAAAGTTGAGAAATTGGCTATTAGATAACCATCCATATAAGGTTCCAGAGATCTTAATTATGAATGCTGAATCTAATGCAGATTACTATGACTGGTTAACTAACTATATTGAAAAGGAAAATAGTTAATGCTCGTGTTTTTAAAGCTTAGAAGAACTTGGAGGATTCTCAATGTTACACAAAAAGTTATTTCCAGTTAGCATTAGGTTAGCTGTTCATGTTCATGCTACAGAGGATGAGGAGAAGGTTCTTCTCAGCATAAAAAACATAATGCCAGAGGGAGTAGAAATAAATCTAAAGAAGCATGTGTATTCTGGATATTATGGTAATCAAATAATCCGCTTTGAGGGTCTTATTTCCAATCAGAAGCTAGCTAAGTTAGTATTTAGATATATTTTTTCTGGAATTAATGGCTTGATTTATCCCGGATGGATAATTGAGCGGTTTGATAAGAAGACAAATACATTATTTTTAAGGCTAGATAAACAGGAAGCCTATCTAGGCAAAATTATCCTTGGATGGGGAGACGATATAATTCACCTCGCGTTTAAATTTCCAGGCTTTCTAAAAATAGATGCAGAAGAATTAGAGAAGTTTATTGAAGGCTTAAGAAGTGTGTCAGAGGAACTGTGATAGGTCATGTAATTCCCACTTGCCAGGTTTCATCATCCAACTTAACGGTTAAAGTTTATTTAAAGCAATAAGAATCTATCAATTATAAAAATTAATGAGTTGTCTCAAATTAGGTTTAATAAAAAATATATTGAAAAATTTGATTTATCTTTTTGAGGTTTTTTCTCGTTTCTTCTTTTTTCTCTTTAAAGCTACTTTTTCTTGCGAGAATACATGATACAAAAGCATGATTATAATCACTGTTATTCCAATGACATATATTAGGTATTCAGTTAAGTATGCAGGAGATATCTGCATTTTTTCTCCCTATTTTTCCTAGTTCTACTCAACTTCAACGAATCCCAATATTTCTTGAATTCTTTTCTCTATGTGTTTAATTCCTGGAACAACACTTAATGTAATTATTTTCTTTTCTGTAGGGAAGTATAGAGTTAACTTGCCGCTTTTGAAAAGCATGTATTCAAAAATATCGCTGATTTCTACTCCATATTTCATTCCCTGTGTCGGGAATCTCTCTATTTTCCCGAAGATACCGCTTTTATGGGTTACCTGGTTTGGTTCGATTATCCAATAGTCCCATCGTCTATGTATCCATATTAGAAACATGACAAAGAGTATTCCGAAACCAATGAGATAGTAGGCATGTGCAGATAATATAACTCTCGTGCCACTAATAACATTAAAAACAGAGCCCTGTGCAATTATGTTCATTTGGGATAATAAGAGGTATATCAATGCTAGTAAGATTATTATCCCTATTAGCCCAAAAGTTTTAGCCTCATTGAATTCAAACGCTAGTATGAAAATATTAAATATAAACACTATAATGAATGCAAGCCCTAATCCTCTCTGGATTAGTTCATTAGTGCCTATGAAAGGTAGAGTTTCTACTATGCCAAATATTATAGCTAAAATAGCGGTTGGTAGCAACGAAATAACTTTGGGATATGATCTTATAACTATTTTTTCTTCGCTCATTTTTCTACAACTCTGGAAAAAAAACTTTAAAGAATAAACATGTTTTGCTTTTAATAAATTTACTGCTGATAAATAGAATTACGGAGGGTGTTGTTAGTTTTTGCTTGGACAACATCATTTTAAATGAAGTTTAACGGTGATACTAAATGAGATCTAGATACATGATCATCGCAATAAGCTTATTAATTATAGCTCTTTACATGTCTCCAGCTCAGCTTCAAGCAGTAGACGTAGTAACAAAAGCGACAGACATTAACAAAACGTATAGACAGAATGATCAGATAGACCTATACGCCACTATAATAAATAATAAAACAGATACATTAACCGTTGAGAACTTTAATGTAACTATTATCTACGCGAAAGCTATTGCAAAACAAGTACGAGTCGCCAAAAAAATTATAAAAAATCTAGGTAATGTAAAGCTAAATTATCATGAATCCTTATCTGTGCATATAGTAATCCCTCTAAGAGATCTGCCTCCAGATACATATAATCTCACCGCTTCTTTCACGTATAGATACGGTGTTGAGGAAAGCAGGAGAATATTTGTAATTCTGAATGCCAAGTTTCAATTATTGCCCTTTATTGAAATTCCACCCATAGTGATATTTGTGGCAGTAGTTATGTCAGCCATTATCATAATATATATCGGATACGGACTAGCCGGTAGAGTCAGTAGATTCAGGAAGAAATAAATTACTAGCTATATATTCAATCAATTTTTTAGTTGCTTTAGCTCTATGGGAGTATAGGTTTTTTTCCTGCATCTTCATCTCTGCGAACGTCTTATTTGTATTCTGTGGGATAAATATTGGATCAAAACCAAAGCCAAATGTTCCTCTTGGCTCTAGAGATATGGTTCCTTCAACCTGTCCGCTAAAGACAACAATTTTGTTTCCATCCCAAAACGCAATAGCAGACTTAAATAAAGCGTTTCTATTTTCTGAGGTACGCATTAGTTCCAGAATACCATTAATACCTATTGTCTTATATACATAATGGGAATAGGGACCCGGAAAGCCCCTTAACTCATCAATGAATAATCCAGCGTCTTCGATAATAAATGGTTCTCTAAAATTAGTGTGATTTATTATCCATTCAGCAGCAAACTGCGCTATCTTTTCTAGACTATCTGACTGTATCTCTACTTTTCTCAATTTTACTCTCTTTATTTTAATGCTTCTCAGAGAGTCCCTGAAAATGCTTGATATCTCCTTGAACTTATGATAATTACCGGTCACGAAAAAAATCTCTCTCATTACTCAAAACCCTAAAAAATATCATCATAGCAGTATTGGGTTATCTCTAACTACTTTATTGATTGACGTTTTAATAGATTCTTAGCTGGTATATAACGTTACTAAGAGATTTGAAATTTTAATAGTTTTTCTTGGTGATTTCATGAATGATACATTAAAGTAATTTTGGTGGTTGAGATGGGCAAAATTATTTTGTATGGTGAGTTAGCGAGAAGGGCTGGTGTAAAAGAGATTGATATAGAGACATCTGGTAAAACGCTATTAGAATTACTCCACGAGATTTCCAGAAAATATGGTTTAAGAGATATAATTTTTCGTAAAAACAGGGTGAGACCGATTTTTCTTATAATAATAGATAATAAGGACTACTTAAGTTTAGGACTTTTAAATGTTAAAATCGAGGGAGACAAGGTTATAAAAATCATACCAACTGTACATGGCGGTTAACTATTTGTGTTTTAGTCTGATCTCGGTCCAGATATCTCTAGGGACGGATACTCCAACCAAATATACAAGGTCTCTTGAAGTTAGTTCCGCGACTATAAGTCTCTTATGTATTTTTAACTGATAAAAATCATATGTAGGGGTTCCTTCACCGCATGGAGATTTTCTAACCGATAGAAAAAGCGATTTAGTTGGTAATCTAATCGGGCCGGAGATTTTAGCTCCTCGAGTTTTCAATATCGTGGCGAGACTATTTGTGAAATTCTCTATCTCTCTTGGTCTAGTCCCTGCAATTTTCAGGAGAACTTTCATTCTTTTTACTCTAGGCATTCTTCTTCTTTTACTTCTCACCATTCTTCTTGCTTGTGGTTGTTCTGAAGCCATATCTAAAGCACCTATTTTAATTTTAATTGAATAATTTAAGTTAAAGCGCTGTGTTTATCTTATAGTTCCTCTTGTTAATTCTTGTTTGTATAATGTTTACTAAATGTATTTTAATTTAACTGTATCAGTATAATACCCCACTATGCCTCCTATTAATGCGGATAAGAGTCCAAATGAAAAAGCTAAAGCTAGAATATTTATTATCGTAGTTATTTGGTGGACAATAGCGTATGAGATAACGCTAGAGAAGTATCCAGAAATAAAACCGCTTAATGTATTTGATGCGGCTAATCCACTCATTATTCCTATTATGACTGTCGCAGAAATAACTATAAATGCGCCAAGAAAATATGGGTTCATGTTCAAAAATGCACTTATGTAAAGGCTTACTAATGGGTTCTCAAATATCGAATAATATGCAGCTCCTAGTAGTATCGATATTAAGAGCGATAAAATAAGTGATTTTATTGGATTAGATCTCCAGCTTGGAAGAGAGCGGAGATGTTTTTCAATGGTTCTTGATATTATTGTATCCATTTCAATGTTCGATCTCTCAGTTTCGATGACCATTCCCTCCTCTATAGCTACAGTCTCTAATAAAGCGCTCAAAGCGTTTACTAAATCCTTTAGCATTCTTGTAGTAGCTCTTCTATGATCTGAGCTATCTGATACAGCGACAGCCCAAAACACGTTTTCACCAAATTTACCAGAGAAGAATGTGAGCGCGTAGCCATTAAAGTCTATTCTTTGTGGAGCAGCAAATGTTTCTTGACCAAAATTAAGGAGCGCTGATATAAGACTTCCAACAAGCGCCTCATCTCTGCCCTTAAATAACGTTTGAGGAGCATTTTTGTGTTTCCAAATGTATATTGGTGTACCGCTTGAATCTAGTATAAATATAGCATGTATCAACGCAGTCACCAATGTTCTAATCAGTACTTAAAGGATACATCATCGAGATCAGAGATCACCTCCCTCATCATAGAAGATGAAGGTTGAGATAGTACTTTTGGAATTTTTGGCGCCGGGGGGCGGACTCGAACCGCCGACCGTCCGGTTAACAGCCGGACGCTCTACCAACTGAGCTACCCCGGCTCCGTATTTGTTAATTATTGAGTGAATCAGTATTTTAAAAACATTTCCTTTTTCACTCATGGTACTGCAACGTATTTATTAGGAAATCCGATCAAATTAACAGGATTATTGATTGATTCATCACGGCTATGAAATATGCTATGATGGAATAAAAGATAACTCCCTGTAAAATTGGGTTAGTTATATAAGTTAAGGAGGTAATAATTATGTATATGATTGGGGTTCCAAAAGTAACTCCTAAGAAGAGATTTACGTAACTAACAGATAACGATATTAAGATATTTAGAATGAAGATGATCATTAAAATTTCTACAATAATCATATTAGGGGTCTCCTTAACTATACTTATAAGCGTGCTGAAAAATACGAATTGGAAGCTTAGCTGCGACAGCATGCCTAGTGATCTAATTATTATTCTCGAACCCATTTAGTTTCCCTATCAATAACTAGCTCGCTACATGAATATTTCATTCTGAAATTTAATTAATCCAAATGTTTCTGGCATGTAACTCGAGAAATATACTAACATTAGTCTCAGGTTCCTTTTAGTCTTAATTATAAAGAATCTATTATCAACAAAATCCTCCCAAACAGCCCCCAACGCTGGAATTATATTAAAGTATGTTTCGTAAGCTGAGTCTTTTTCTTTTTTCCCTTTTCTATCAGATATTATGCCGGATCTAACATGATTTGATATTAATATAGTACAATGTTTCGATGCTTTTCTAAGGCTCTCACCTAATTGAATAATCAATTTTATTTGTTCTGATGTCCAATCATCCTCATTTTCATAGACTAATTCTCTAACAAAAAGATTAGGAATAGAATCAATTATTAGTAAGCAGTCTGAATTTCCACCCTTCCTAATAGCGTGATTAAGTGACTTTTTTAACGTGTAGATATCCGTAAGTCTCTGAATCAATAGTCGATCTAGAACATTATCAGAATTATAATTCCATCTACTGCATATCTTAACTATATAGTTTGGGTCAAAAGTGTTATCTATATCATAATAATAGACCAATCTATTACCGCTGTCTATAAGATAACTAACAGATAGCTGATGTAGCATTTTTGTTTTACCAGTACCAGCAGGGCCACATATTTCAGTTATTTCTCTTAAAGGTATTCCTCCGTAACTATCGATAAAGCGAATACGGGTTTTAAAAAAACCATTTAATAACATTTTACGTCTCATAATATCTAATCCTTAATTCAATTTCTTAAAAATAAAACTAAAGCTAGGGCTTGTTCTCATAATTAACTAGTTTTTTGTCTTTTATAGCCTTTATGCCTAGTGCCAACATAGATGACTCCTATTTGTTGCTGGAGA